>CAZCQT010000055.1:0-8536 GCA_964500905.1 uncultured Moorellales bacterium | reverse complement strand
GTCTGAGAGCCGAAATGGGTTATTGCGGAGCAGAAAATATTTTAGATTTACAGAATAAATCTCAAATAATTCGTGTTACATCGGCGGGGCTGAAAGAAGGTCACCCCCATGATGTTGCAATTACCAAAGAAGCACCTAATTATCAGCTTTAAAAGGAGGGGATATCTTGTATAAAGCAATATTATTTGATTTAGATGGCACTTTGCTGCCTATGGACGCTGAGCAGTTTTTAAAAGAATATTTGCAATTACTGTCCTTTCATGCCTCCCCATTTATGGAACAAGATATATTTATACCGAGATTAATGGATTCTACTTATCAGATGATTAATAATTTAGAAGCTTATAAAACCAATAAGGAAGTTTTTGTTCAAGCCTTTTTTGCCGATTCCGGTTTGGATCCGAAAGTAATAATGCCACAGTTTGATGAGTTTTACGAAAAACAATTCCCTAAATTGGCCTCCTTTTTTCCACCGGATCCTATTGTGCCAAAAATAATTGAAAAAGCTTTAGAAAAACGTATAGGGGTTGTTGCAACAAATCCTATTTTCCCAATTACAGCTATTGAGGAAAGATTACGGTGGGCAGGGGTAAAAGAAAAGTCTTTTTTCTTGATTACTTCTTATGAAAATATGCATTATTGTAAACCACAAGTTCATTACTATTTGGAGATATTGGAAATGATAGGCGTAGAAGCAAAAGAATGCTTAATGGTAGGAAATGACATAGAAGAGGATTTAGTGGCTAAAAGGGTTGGAATGGATACATTTTTAATTGATACATATATGATAAACAAACAAAATAGTGATTACAAGACAGATTATCAGGGCAACACGGAAGATTTATTAAAGTTTTTGATTGAGTTGGGTTAATACAATCCAATGAATTCCATTAACTTTTGTTGAAGGAATATGTTAATTATTATAGAAATAGCGATTAAATGTTTTATATTAATAAAAGGGGGGTGAAGGTAATGCTTTTTAGAAACTGTGCTGGTGGAGTTGTGTTTAAAGAAGGTAAGGTACTGATATTGCAAAATGACAAGGAAGAATGGGTATTGCCTAAGGGGGTAGTACGGGCTAATCAAATTCATAATGAGGTTGCTATTAACAGGGTAAATGAAGAAGCAGGCGTAGAAGCCCAAATAATAGGGCCTGCTGGCGAAACTAGTTATGAGTTTTATTCACATTCTCGCAAGCAACCTGTTTATAATAAAATTACTTGGTTTATAATGGAGGCTACAGAGGAAAAATTTGATATTAACAAGGATTTAGGCTTTATAGATGGTGGTTTCTTTTCTGTAGATGAGGCTTTAGAAAAGATTTCCTACAGTCAGGATAAATCCTTGGTTCGGGTTTCCCACCAAAGGCTAAAAAAACTTGAAGCAATTGAGAAGCTGGCGTAAATGGCCAAAGATACTTATGTCCAATACTAAATAATAGTATAACCACATTTATTTTTAGGCTTACTTTGCAAAAGTATGGTAGACCCCGAACAACTCATGCTTCGGGGTCTTTTTTACTTAGGAATTTTTTGAGTTAAATATTTAAAATACGGTATAATTAAGTTTAGGAACTTTGTAGGAGGAAAGGCTTAATGTTAATTGACAGTAATTTAAAATACCATATTGTAACCTATGGCTGCCAAATGAATGAACATGATAGTGAAACTCTTGGTGGGATGGTAGGACAGATTGGTTATTAATTGGTCGATGAATTAAATAAAACGGATGTTTTATTATTAAATACATGCTGCGTAAGGGAAAAAGCAGAAAACAAAGTGTTGGGTCATCTTGGAGAATATAAAAGGTTAAAGCAAACTAATCCCAATCTTATAATAGGTGTCGGTGGTTGTATGATTCAACAAAAGGGAGTTGCTGAGCTAATACGTAAAAGGGCACCTCAGGTTGATTTACTCTTTGGCACTCACAATATTCATCGCCTTCCCGAACTGCTAAATCAGGCAAAGGAAACGGGAGCAACACTAATTGAGGTTTGGGATCAAGAAAAAAATATAATTGATACACTACCAACTAAAAGAGCGGATAAATTAAAGGCTTATATTACAATAACATTTGGATGTAATAATTATTGCAGCTATTGTATCGTGCCCTATGTTAGAGGGAAGGAGCGTAGCAGAGTGCCTCAGGTGATTTTAGATGAAGCAATGGATTTGGCAGATGACGGATATAAGGAAATAATGCTTTTGGGGCAAAATGTTAACTCATATGGAAAGGATTTGGTGCAAAAAGTTGATTTTGCAGATTTGCTAACTTCGTTAGATGATATCCCACAGTTAGACAGGATTCGTTATATGACTTCACATCCCAGGGATTTCTCAGATAAATTAATTGCAACAATAGCAGGGTCAAAACATATTTGCAAGCATTTTCATTTACCTGTTCAATCGGGAAGCAATACAATATTGAAAAAAATGAATAGAGGTTACACTAGGGAATATTACCTAGAGCTTTTAAAAAAGATTTCACAGGCTATGCCTGAGGCGAGTATTACGACTGATATAATAGTGGGTTTTCCGGGAGAAAGTGATCATGATTTTGAAGATACCTTAGATTTGGTTACAAAAGCAAGGTTTGATAGTTGTTTTACTTTTTTATATTCGCCACGTCAAGGTACACCGGCAGCAAGGTGGATGCAGGTAGATGAAGATATCAAAAAAGCACGTTTTAATCAACTATTAACAACGCAAAATGAAATCAGTTTGGCTAAAAATAAAAGTATGTTGGGTGAGGTTGAGCAAGTTTTAGTAGAGGGTACAAGTAAGACAAATGATAAAAGGCTTTCCGGCAGAACTGAAGGGAATAAAATAATAAGCTTTGAAGGCGAAGAGAAACTGATTGGTCAAATTGTATCTATAGAAATTACTGATGCTTTAACTTGGTCCCTATCAGGCAAGCATGTTAAGTAAAGGGTTGTAAGGCTTTGTCAAATAATTTTTGGAGGGATAAAGTTGCAATTTACACCTATGATACAACAATATTTAAAAATCAAATCCAAATATCCAGATTCCATCCTGTTTTTTAGATTGGGAGATTTTTATGAGATGTTTTTTGAAGATGCCATAGTAGCTTCCCCAATTCTAGATATCGCTTTAACTGCACGAGATGGCGGTAAAACTAAAATTCCTATGTGTGGTATACCTTACCACGCTTATGAGGGCTATGCAGCAAAGCTGTTAGTAAAAGGCTTTAAGGTAGCTGTTTGCGAACAGATGGAAGAACCAAAGCAAGGTAAGGGAATCGTGCACCGAGAAGTTATTAGGGTTATTACGCCGGGGACCATATTAGATGAAAAGATATTGAAAGAAAAAACTAATAATTATTTGGTGGCTATCATTAAATATAAGAATAGCTGGGGATTATCGTATGCAGATATTTCAACAGGGGAATTTGGTGCCACTGAATTTACCGCAGGTAAAGCTTCTGTTTTTGAAGAACTAAACAGATTAAAGCCTACAGAAGTGTTATTGTTTGTTAGTTTGAAAGAGGAACATTTATTAATAGAAAGTATAAAACAACTGGGTAGTTATCTTAACTGGCAATCAGTAGAAGAAAACAGTCTCGGTGATGAAATTAATTTTTTGAAAACAAATACTGGTAAGACATTTGAAGTTGAAGAAAAACTTTTACTTTGGCCGCTGGCTGTTAAAGCCTCCTATATGCTTTTGAAATTTTTGTTAGACACTCAAAAACAAAGTTTAGATAATTTTACAAGATTAAAACTTTATAGCCCAAATAATTTTATGACTTTTGACAGTGCGACAAGGAGAAATTTGGAGTTAAGTGAAAATTTACAAACTAGATCTGTGAAGGGTTCTTTGTTGGGTGTCTTGGATGAAACAAGTACTTCGATGGGGGCAAGAAAGCTTAGGCAATGGCTTAAAACCACTTTAGTAAACTTGGATAAAATTCGCCAAAGGTTAGATACGGTTGAAGAGCTGATAGTTAACTCATTTTTAAGGGAAAAAATTAAAACTAATATTAAGGGTATTTATGATCTGGAAAGGCTTTTAGGCCGTATTTCTTACGGAACAGCAAATGCCAGGGATTTGCTAGCCTTAAAAAATTCAATAAAAAGGTTGCCCAAGATATTTGAACTGCTTAGCCTTGCTAAAAGCCAAAGCCTGCAAAAATTTCGACAGGAAATGGACTTGCTTCCGGATATTTATGAATTATTAGAAAAAAGTATTTTAGATGATGCATCAACCAATATTCGGGAAGGAAATTTTATTAAAGCGGGCTTTCACCCCGAAGCCGATAAATTACGCAAAGCCGCACGGGAAGGTAAGCAGTGGATAGCAGCATTGGAAACAAAGGAAAAGGAGCAAACAGGAATTCGATCCTTAAAAGTGGGCTACAACAAGGTATTTGGTTATTATATTGAAATAACCAAAACAAATTTAAATCTAGTTCCAAGTTACTACGATCGCAAGCAAACTCTTGCTAATGCTGAACGTTTTACAATTCCTGAATTAAAAGAGGCAGAGAGCTTAATTCTTGGTGCAGAAGAAAGGTTAAATTCTTTAGAATTCGAGTTGTTTCAAGAGATAAGGAAGCAAATTACAGAAAATGCAGGGAGAATTCAAAATAGTGCGGATTTGATTGCGGCACTGGATGCATACCTGAGTTTGGCCATCGTGGCAATAAATAATAATTATTGTAAGCCGGAAATTTTACCAAATCAGGAAATTGAATTAATTGGGTCCAGGCACCCTGTTGTTGAACGGTTGGTTAAGGATCCCTTTGTTGAGAATGATTTAATTTTAAATCCACCAGAAAAGATTTTAAATATAATTACAGGGCCAAACATGGCCGGTAAATCTACTTATATCAGAACCGCAGCTTTAATCGGGATAATGGCACAAATGGGCAGCTTCGTACCTGCTGCATCTGCCAAAATAGGTGTTTTAGATCGAATTTTTGCCCGCATAGGGGCTTCTGATGACTTAAGTACAGGTCAGAGTACCTTTATGGTGGAAATGAACGAAGTTGCCAATATTTTAAGGCTTGCCACCAATCGCAGTTTAATTATTTTGGATGAAGTAGGGCGTGGTACCAGTACTTTTGATGGGATAAGTATTGCTTGGGCCATAAGTGAATTTATAATAGAAAAAATTAAAGCAAAAACCCTCTTTGCAACACATTATCATGAATTATCTTCTTTGGCAGAAAAATATTCAGGTATAAACAATTTTTCGATGTCAGTGAAAGAAAAAGGACAATCAATAATTTTTTTAAGAAAAGTCGTTCCAGGAAGTGCGGATCAAAGCTATGGGATACATGTGGCGGAATTAGCAGGTTTGCCTCCGGAATTGATCAAAAATGCTTACGAGGTTTTAAAAAGGCTTGAAAGCAAACAAGTCAAAGTGGAAAATGAATTAACTTTTGCAATTTCACGGGAATCACCAAATAATTTAGAAGAAAAAAAATTATTTAGTGATCTTGAATCTTTTTTTAATAGTGTATCTGCTATTGACTTAAATAATGTTACTCCCATCGAGGCCTTACAGACATTGGTAAATTTGCAATCGGAAGCTGAAAAATATAAAAGCCTATACGGGGGTGTTATAGGGTGAAACATGGTATCAGAGTCCTTAGCGAACAAACAGCCAATCAAATAGCAGCCGGTGAAGTGGTGATTCGCCCTGCTTCAGTTATTAAAGAACTGCTGGAAAACTCTATAGATGCCGGGAGTAAAAGGGTTGAGGTTAGATTGGCTGAAGGGGGTTTAAAAAGTATTCAAGTTATAGATGATGGTCGGGGTATGAGTGAATCAGATTGTAAGCTGGCTTTTTTAAGACATGCTACCAGCAAAATAGGCAGTATTGATGATCTATTAAAAATTAAAACTTTAGGCTTCAGGGGTGAGGCTTTACCGAGCATTGCTTCCGTAAGCAAAACCAGATTAATTTCGCGGCAAGCCGGCAGTAATGAAGGAAGAAGAATTTTGTGGCATGGAGGACAATTGGTAGAAAATATTGCTGTCGGCTGCCCGGTAGGAACGGATATCCTAGTAGAGGATTTATTTTTCAATGTTCCCGCAAGAAAAAAATATATAAGTAAATCAACAACCGAAGCTTATCAATCCGTTGAATTGGTTCAAAAGCTGGCAATTGCTTATCCTAATATCAGTTTTAAATTTTTGCATAACGATCATCTGGTTTTTGCTACCAGTGGTTTAGGTGGTTTAGAGGATGTTCTCACAGAAATATATGGTTTAGACTATGTTGAAAAAACAATACCAATTGCTTACCAAAATCAAGGTATTCAGATTTCAGGTGTCATTGGTAAAAGCTATTTTCATCGTAGCAATCGGGAAAGGCAAATTTTTATAGTAAACGGGCGTATAGTAAAAAACAACTTAATTCAATACACTTTGGAAAATGCTTATCAAGGAAAATTACCGGTTAAAAGATATCCAATAGCAGTTCTTAATATAAATGTACCGACAACTTCAATTGATGTAAATGTTCATCCCACTAAGTCTGAAATTAAATTTGCGTTTAATGAACAAGTAACCCAAACACTGACACAAGCATTGTCTGAAGGTTTGCATTCTAAACAACACATACCTGGGTTGTTTGAATGCAAGGAAAATAAATATATATTACCAAGGCCGGAGCAAAAAAAGGTTTCAGAAAGAACTAATGATTATCTGCAAACTGAATTTGAAATTGCCGCTATTTTTGCGAATGAAGTACCTAGACAAGAAAAATCACTAATAGGTTACACATTGGGAGATATTGAAGTTAAAGCACCAATTAAGGAATATTCATTAGGTGAGGAACAAGTTGAAGATAAATTGGCTAATAAAATACCCACTGTTTTTCCTGTATTAAAAGCTATAGGGCAGTTGTTTGACAGTTTTATTGTTGCTGAGGGAAATGACGCCCTATATATTATTGATCAACATGGGGCACATGAACGTATTCACTATGAAGATTTACTTGAAAAATACTCAAAACGTGCTATTATATCTCAGGGAATGGCAACTCCTGTGTTATTGAAATTAAATGTTATTGAAAATGAATTATTAATCACAAATATTATTTCCTTGGCTGATGCCGGAATCATAGTTGAACACTTTGGAAACAATGATTTTTTAATAAGGGCTGTACCTGAGGGTTTGGACGGTGATGAAGCGGTAGAATTACTTAAAAACCTTTTCTATGGAGCAGGTGAGGGTGATTACATTTCACGTGAACTTTTGATTGAAAAAACATTAAAGCTAATAGCTTGCAAGCAAGCCATTAAAGCAAATATGGCTTTGTCTATAGTCGAGCAACAGGTATTAATAGAAAAATTGGGCACAAAAGCGAACCCTTATACCTGCCCTCATGGGCGACCAATAATTACTAGTTTAAGCGTAAAAGATCTGAGAAAGCGATTTGATAGGAATTGAATGTCATGGTTGATCAAATGTATAAATTGATTTTAATTGTGGGGCCGACAGCAATTGGAAAGACAGCTGTTGCAGTTGAAGTAGCATCATTGGTAAAAGGAGAGATTATTTCCGCTGACTCTGTACAAATTTATAAGGGGTTGGATATTGGCTCCGGTAAAATCGCCCCTCACGAGGCTATTGCAACAAACGGAAAGTTGATTACTCACCACCTTATTAGTGTGTTATCACCTAAAGAGGAATTTAATGTGGCAAAATTTAAAGGTGAAGTGGAAAAATTAATTCCAATGATTGTTGCCAAGGATAAAATTCCTGTTTTAGTAGGTGGCACGGGTCTATACGTAGAAGCAGTTATTGACCCATACAGTTTTCCCCAGATACCTAGTGACGATGGGCTTCGGCAAAAGCTTTATAATCAAGCTTTGCGTAATGAAAATGGCTACTTGCACAGTAAATTACAAACAGTTGATCCCGTTTCGGCTAAAAAATTTCACCCTAATGATTTAAGAAGAATTATTAGGGCTCTGGAGGTATATTATTTAACAGGTAAACCAATTTCTGAAGCTGGAAACCGGGCCCCGGGTAATAAAGAATCTAAATACGATCTAAAATATTTTGGATTGGAAGCCCCCAGACATTTTATTTATGAACAAATCAACAGTCGGGTAGATAAAATGATAAATGATGGTTTAATAGATGAAGTAAAACAGCTATTAAATGCAGGTTTAGACCCTAAACTACCTGCATTGCAAAGCCTGGGTTATCGGCAAATTATCAAAGCCTTACAAGGCGATTATGATATGGATGATGCTATTAATTTAATTAAGCGTGACACCAGACGTTACGCAAAAAGACAATTAACTTGGTTTAAAAAGGATTCAAGAATTATTTGGTACAATATTCAAGAGTTTCGGAATGTGCTAAGATTAGCTGAAGAGATTGTTAAACAAATATAAAGGATTTTAAATAAAGTTATAGAATAAGTCTAAGAATAAAAATAATCATATCGTTTTGGGCGGAGGGGTTAGAGTGAATAAAATTCAAGCAAACATACAAGATACTTTTTTAAACCAAGTAAGAAAGGAAAACATAAGTGTTACGGTTTATTTGATTAAT
>CAZCQT010000054.1:0-8842 GCA_964500905.1 uncultured Moorellales bacterium | reverse complement strand
CCAATGCTTACAACACCGCTTATTTAATTACTGGTATTGCTTGCCTTTTAGGAGCAGGTTTAATAAAAATTATGAAAACACCTGCCAACCCAGTACCAATCGCGGCAATTGGACCGCAAGAAACAACCTAAAATTAATAGGGATGGGGCAAAGCCCCATCCCTATTAATTTTACCAACTCCTAGTTTAATTCATCAGTGAACAGTTTTCTTTTTTCGGTTGATGATTAGTAAGCCGATGATGGAAATTACGATTAAGCCAAGACTCACCAATTGTGCTACTCTGATTGGCCCCAGCATAAGGCTGTCTGTTCTCATTCCTTCTATTACAAATCTGCCAACGGAATACAACATGAAGTATAAAAAGGTTATTTGGCCATCAAGCTTGCGAGGTCTTGAGGCAAACCAGAGCAAAAATCCCAGTATTGCAAAATTCCAAAGGGATTCATACAAGAAGGTGGGGTTATAGTATTGTCCTTGAATTAACATACCCTTTTGAATAAACTCGGGAAATCTTTGTATAAAAGCCTTGCTTACCACGCCGCCATGAGCCTCTTGATTAAAAAAGTTACCCCAGCGGCCTATGGCTTGGCCCAAAATAATACTGGGGGCAATGATGTCCGCAAACTGCCAAAAGAGCAGTTTTTGCCACTTAACATAGAAAAACCCCGCCAAAAATCCGCCGATTAAACCGCCATGAATAGCCAGGCCACCATGCCAAATGGCGATAATTTCTTTCCAATTACCCGCATATTGGGGCCACTCAAAGACCACATAGTAAAGACGTGCCATTATAAAAGCAGCCGGAATGACTATAATGATTAAATTAAAAATGTGATCGGGATTAATATTTTCTTTTTCAGCCCTTTTTGCAGCCAGTAAGGACCCTAAAAGAATTGCTGTTGACATAATAATTCCGTACCAATAAATAGGGTGGGATCCGATTTTAATAGCAATGGGATTCATAATTAACCTTCCTTAGCAGCTTAATTTAATAAATCTATTATGCAACATCTTGGGTTTAAAATCAATAAAATGAGGACATAAAAAAAGGGCACCAGATTAATCTGCGAACCCCTCCCCTTGGTGTTTATTTAATTCTTTACCATAACCCCTCATATATTCCACAACCAAGACATCTAATTCACAGCTTTTTTTGCAAACCTCCTCATCAAGGAGGGTTTGCTTGGAATTTACCAGATGATTTAACTCCGCCTTTTTTAATTCTATTAAAGCCAGCAATTTCTGCATAATTATTTTTCACATCCTTTCTCTTGTAACAGTACCCGGCACAATTATTCAGCTTGAACATAATTATTATTTTGACATTATTTTTAAAAATCCTCTAATTTAATTACTCTTTTTACATATTTAGCCAGTCCGGTGTCGGTTTTTTGCCTTCCAAAATATGATACCGCATATGATAACATACCGCCACCCTATAGGCAAGTATAATACCTCCTAAAACCGGATATTCGCAAAAATAAACAGGTCTTTATGGCGGTCACCTTTCCTTATTTCGGTTCATATAATGTAAAGCTTGAAATCTAAAACCAAGGAGGAAACAAGATGAGTCAGGGTTTTCAGGATCTTTTTGAACAGGCAATGAAATTTAAAATTAATTTTGAGGAACTTAAAAAAGAGCTTGCCGATAAAACTGTCGAAATTACCGCCGGCCATGATGAGGTACGGCTAGTCATGAACGGGCTGCAAGAAATAGTCAGTGTTCAGCTTAAGACAGAATATCTGTCAACGCCCCAGCAGCAACGCTTGGAAACACTTTTGAGAAGAGCTTTAAATCAAGGGATTGCCCGCTCCCGAGAGTTAGCAGGTCAAGAAATAACAAATCAAACCGGCTTTAATCCCTCCTTGTTTAATGGTCTGTTCTAAGCGACTTAACCATCTTTTAATTAGCTTCACCGAAAACACCTTTTTCCGTGACTCTGAATAAACATATATTAGTTTTCAGTTAATTTCAATAGAAAGGAGAGCCAACCCGGATGGATATTTTAGGCAAGGTTTTAAAACGCAATTCTATCCAATTGTTGGATTTACCTAATGTGGTGGGGGTTGGCAAGGGTTGGAAGATGACTCGGGGAGAGAGCACAAAGGATCCCTCTGTGGTAGTGCTGGTATCAAAAAAGCTCCCCCCCGCTGATTTAGTCCGCTCGGCTATGGTTCCTAAATCCTTGGGCACCTTCTCCACCGATGTAATCGAGGTAGGCGAAATTCGTTTTCTGGAGCGGACCGAATATATCAGACCCGCACCCCCCGGAGTGAGTATCGGTCACTACCAAATTTCTGCAGGTACCTTTGGTGCCGTGGTCAGGGATAGGGATTCGGGTGAATTGTTGATACTTTCCAATAATCATGTTTTAGCTAACAGCACCGATGGTCATGACGGAAAATCGAAGATAGGAGATGAAATCTACCAGCCCGGCCCTTATGATGGAGGCACCAAGGAACAATTAATAGGATATTTGCACCGTTTTATTCCTCTTTCCAGAGAATATGGAACATCTGAATGTCCTCAGGCAGCTTCCTTGGAGAAATTGGGAAACCGCTTTATACATGCCATCAGACCAAATTATAGGGTAATCCTCCAAAAGCTAAGTCCCCAGGGCAATTTGGTAGATGCGGCCTTAGCCAAACCTGTTAAGCCGGATATGATAACTCCTTTAATTGTAGAAATCGGCCCGGTAAAAGGCATCAGGGAACCCCAAATAGGGATGAAGCTGATTAAAAGCGGCCGCAGCAGCGGACTAAATTCCGCCAATGTGAAGGTTATATCCACTTTGATGAAGGTAGCTTTAAGTGCACAGGAATCCGTCATGTTTGATGATCAGATTCTCACGGGGCCTTTGGCCTCACCCGGAGATAGCGGCTCCCTAGTTTTGGATGAGCAACATAATGCCGTAGGTCTTTTATTCGCAGGCTCCGATAATGCCAGTGTAGTCAATAAGATTCAAAATGTAATGGAACTATTGGATATTGAACCGGTGTTCGGTTAGGTAGCTGGTGGGTCAGGGTGCGTGTAATTCCTTCGGGATACACTGCCCCCCGCCCCATCACTAGATCGTCAGCTCTCCTTCCGGAGCTATAATTAATTTTAAAATATTTTCTTCATCCCCGGTTAAGGCATTAATATATACTAAATAGTCTTCATCATGATATTCTACCAAAAACTCGTAGGTTAAAACCTCCTTATTGCCGCTTAAGGGAATCAGGGCCAATCTGTTGGATTTAACTGTAAGATCAGGACTTAATTTATTCATTGCCTCTTTGCTGGACAATTTTGGTTCGGGAAGCTCCCGCTTATGATGATTCATAAAATACATCATTCCATCAAAGCCTATAATCTCACCATCATCAAGAGCCACTTGCAATTTTATCTGATCAGGGTAAAGCCTTACCCCTCCTTCTTTAACGGTAAAAACCAGCCAGTGGGTATTATTCTCTGTAATCCCAAAGGTTTGCTCCAATCCTAAAAATTCTTTTTTCTCTAAAA
Organism: uncultured Moorellales bacterium; assembly: GCA_964500905.1. Classification (GTDB taxonomy): domain Bacteria; phylum Bacillota; class DULZ01; order DULZ01; family DULZ01; genus JBBAFB01. Next base: position 5,336 of record CAZCQT010000054.1, on the reverse strand, counting down.
AAGACAATGCCTTTTCTTCTGCCTCCTCTTTGCTTAAACGGTTTTCGTCAACGAAACGGCTGTTTAAAAAGGCCAATACCTGACCCCCTTGACTGCTCACATCGCAGGTAATCATTCCCGGATTACCCCTGCCATCCAATGTGACTCCGAAGGCGGGCAAATTGCCGTTGATCTCGCTGCTTCTAATAGCTTCGTAATTCCAGTCTCCGCCTTGATTAACAAACTCCTCGGCTGCCCTTTCCGCTTCCTTTTGAGTAATTTTCTCCTTATCGTCGGGTAGCCCCTTTGGTTCCTCCCGACCTACCCCATCTGATAAGGGCCCGTCATAAATTAAAGTAGGCATACCTTCAAAACGCTGCTCCATATCCTTAAAACCGATAAGTTTATCTTGCTCTTGTTCTGCAATATCAGTTCCGATTCTTTTTAACACCGGCTTATTCATTGCTTCAGCCCATCTATAACCGGTTTCGTGCAATTCCTTTTCTGCCTGTCTGAGGGCCTTGGCATATTCCTTAACTTCCTGTTGAAAAGCTAATAATTGATCCCTTTGCTGGGTGGCCAACTGTTCCCCATTGGCCACTTTTTTAGCCATCACATAGGCGTAATCCCCAAGTTGAGCTAAAAATTTACGACTTTTGGCCAGATTTAATTCCATAAAGGGGAGTTGGCCCAGGGTGGATTGGGCTGTGTTTGCCCGCCCCCAAACCTCGGTCAGAAAAAAAACCTGCTGCCCAGGTGCGTTGCTGACTAGGCCTTTGCTAAGCAATGCCTCCAGCTGCCCGACCTGATTAAGCACAGTATAAAAATCCCTTTGATAATTGCTTTCCAGGGCATTTGCCAAACGCTGCCTGTTATTCCATTCGCCATAGCTAAAAAATGCAATCCCAGCCAGGACTATTGCTACAAGCACCCATTTATACCAACGAGCCATCCGGATCACTCCTTTTATTTTTTATAAACCGAAGACATGTCTGCCAATAGTCCTGACTATTTGCCTGGTCCAAATCCAAGGGCTTACGGGTTTAGACGGATTCCAAAAAAATAAGGCTCCATAAGTGGGATCCCAACCATTTAATGCTGCCAAGGCCGCTCTTTCAGCCGCCTCCAAATTACTTACCCGCCAAATATGACCGTTTAATACACTCTCAAATGCCAGGGGTTGATAAATAACCCCTGCAACTGTATTTGGGAAGGAGGGGCTCTTCACTCGATTTAATAATACAGCCGCTACCGCAACTTGGCCTTCGAAGGGCTCCCCTTCCGCTTCTGCGGCAACTACCCTTGATAAAAGGTGCAACTCATCCTTATTGCCGATGGGATGACCTGCTGCCCCCTGAACAGGTACGGACGCCTCTTCACTAATCATTTCAGCCGCAGACATTGCTTGGTAGTCATTATTAAAAGGCAACTGCCCCACTACTAAGGCTAATGATACAAATAATGTAACCGCAATCAACCAACGACTCATTACAAAACCTCCTTTGCTATCTTAGTTTGATTGGTTTTTGCCTTATTTATGCATCTGGAACAAAGACTATTTTGTCACCAAGGCTTTGAAGCCTTCATAAAATGAATTGAGCCTTTCGAGAATCCCTATTTATTGATAAAGGAGGTAATTTATGATGCGTTTTAGGCAGGAAGTGCTGAATCTTTTTAGTAGTGCTTTGCCCTTTTTGAACGAGAATGCTCAAAAAATCATCGGTTCCACTCAACATTTCGCAGAACTGCTGCAAAGCCCAACAGGTGTGAGGGCTATAAGTTCATTTAATGATTTGAAATCCAAAACCCCCACAAGGGCAACCGGCAGCGGTGCTGAAATCTCAAATTATAACCCTTATTCTTTGTTTCTGGTTTTTTACTTACTTATCTTAGCCAGCGATCCAAAGTCCTTGGATGCCGACAAGCTGCCAAAGGATTTGGAAACCCCTTCGATCCTACCCATGCCTGTAAGCAAAGAGTTCAGGATAAGGGAGGGAGAGCATGCTCCAGAAAACCCTATTTAGCCCCTGTAATGGGGGATACCAAAAAACCGGTTAACTTTTTTGCAGATGAACAAGCAATCTTATCCGCCCCGGAGAATATATTAAACTTAAGGGATGAATCCGGCCCGCAATCGCTTTACGCGGACTATACAAACAAGGAATTTCCCCCGGGAAAGGAGGTTAATAGTTTGAAAGAAACTCAGATTAATGCCGGGACAGATTTAATAGAAAATTTTTTAAGTTTGGTAGAGGATCCTAAGAGCTTGCCTACTAATCATTTAATAGCCATGTTCAGTCTGTATACCCTAGCCAACATTCTAAATTTAGTGCAATCCGACGCAATGCCCCAAATGGCAATTGCCAAGCCCCAAAGCCAGCAAATTGACAAGCCTGATAAGGATGCTTTAATGGATACCTTGGGCAGCTTACTAAAAAACCAAGGTATGAACATTGGGGATCTATTGGGAATGTTGGGCAACAAAGGAGGAACAGGTGATCAAAACCCCAGCGATTTGTTGGCGGCCCTGGGAAAGAATCCCGCTGCATTAATGAATTTTATGAATTTACTTACCAGTGCTAAGGAGGCAATTAATGCCGGTAAAAAAGAAGAACGTTTACCGAAAAAGGTAGAGGACGCTAAAACAATTCCCTTTAAAGAAAGAAATACTTAAAAAAAGCGGTCTGAGGACCGCTTTTCTTTTACCCCTTTGCTCCCGGTATGCCGCAACCTACCACTATCCTTTGCCCAACTCTTAAATCATTGGGATCAATGCCCGGATTTAATCTCATCAAATCCTGTACCGTAACTCCAAACTGGGCGGCCAGTTTATAGAGAGTATCACCCGGTCTGATTATATGATAACGAACTTCCCCTTCCGGGCAGGCGGGAGGTACTCCCCCTACAATAATATCAGTCACTACCTGCAACTCCCTTGTTTCGGTTACTCTGGCCTGAATCTCCACAATAGCCGTTTGTTTCCATCTGAAATTCTCAGGCACATAAACTGCCGGCGGACAAGAGTTTTCCACAGTCGGCAGCGGCCCCTGGCTGTTTACATCTACATGTTCCACCCTACGTATATAAGATACATTCATACCCGGCTTAACCCCTTTAACTTCCACAAAGGTGGTAAAGGGCTCATCAACATGAGTTTCCCAAACAGCATTGGTACAAACATCTACATAGTAAATTTGTTTATGCAAACTGCCTACCACTACGATTCTATTGGGCAATATTTTGCTTTCGGAGCGATTAATATTGATTCTGGCATCTACCTTGGCAATCTTTCTGGCAGGCCTTGGGAAGGTGATATTAGTGTTTTCAACGGCGACTTGCTGCTTGCCTTCCGCCACCACATGTTCTGCCTTTAGGATTTCTTTTACTACATCAATACTGGGTCCGATTACATCCGTTACAACTGAAATTTCCCTTGTGGCTACCGCCCTTACAACCAGCCTGATAATCGCCGATTGGTTTGCCGTAGTTGGCGATGTTAAGTCAAACTTGACATATTCCAGAGTTGCATTTACATTTACTGCTGTTCTGGGCTCTACCCCGGGCAGATCCACGAAGGTGGTAAAATCCTCGTCAAAGCTAAATTCAAACATTTGACGAGTGGCGGCATCAATGTAATAAACCTGTTTGTGCAAAACACCTTGAATAATTATTTTGTTTGGCAGGACCTGGGTGCTAATATTACGGATTTCAGCATCCGAGCTTTTAATTTTTACGGCATTTACCCCCGGCGGCAAATTAATATTTGCCATTACATTAACCTGCTTTTCTGCCTCACCCAGTACATCTTCAATCCTGACTTTTTCTTTTATCACTTCAATACCGGATCCCGGCGGAACTTGAATATCGGTGATTACTTCCACTTCCATAGTTTCTGTTGCCCTAACATGGATCTCCAAAATTACTGTTTGCTGCCATTCATCTCCCTGGGTATTAGCATCGGGTATGTCACTATGATCCACAAATTCTACTCGGGCATCCACATCAATGATGGATTCCGGGGTGGCTCCCGGTAAATCAACAAAGGTTGTGAATCTTTCATCCACCGGCAAGTCATAAACCGCATCCTCTAAATAATTAATACCGCCTACCTCTGCACTGACATTTGCTACCCAACCGACTTGTTTATGAAACAGCCCTTCTACAATAATTTTATCAACGATAGGGGTTGCGTTAATCTCGCGTACTACCGTTGTGACCCCCATAATTTTTCTTACTTGCACGGGAAAGGCGACGACGGAGCGCAAACTAACCTGGGTGGTATTTTCCCCAACAACATGCTGAACCTTGAATTTACGGCGACTGATTTTTAAGCCGTGGGGATAACCTCCCTTATGACCACGTTCCATAGGTTTACCTCCTCTCTAACTGACTTCATCACAGTATATGTTAAGGGAGATAATGGTGTTACTTGTTCTTGTTTTTAGGATAATAGTTGGAGCCGAAGCGGAGTTCCATACAGTGCTTTAACTGTATGTTCCCTAAAATAAAAAAACCGCCGGAGTTTTATCCGACGGTTTTGAGATCTGTTAGGCTTTTCCGGCTGCAATCCTGTGTTCCATGCCTTCTTGGTATACAGTTAATTCTACAGTTTCTGTCAGCACATCAGTGTAGCTAAATGAAACCCGTCTGGCAACACTGCGATTTTCATCCAGTTTTATTACAAAAATATTAGGGTAGGTTTGCTCCAATACCCCAGTTCGCTCGTAAACCTTTTTTCTGCCCCGATTGGCCTTTAATCTAACTTTGTGACCTACATAATCATCAAGGCTATTTTTAATCCCCTCTATTACTTCTTTAGCCGCCATAGGACCACCTCATTTCCAAGTAAATTATACTACAATTATCTCTCTTTGTCAAAAAGAACATATATTTTACTTTAGGTGGTGATAACTGTCAAGTCGGCAATTCCTGGGCCTTTTACTATTTTTATTAGTATAACAAGCTGAAATCAAGGATCACAAACCTATTTTGCCAATTTGTTTTTTATGCCAAGGTTTATCTTTAAATCTTGAGCATTTTATTTAGGAAATGAAGCCGATTCCAAAATCAGCCTTAATAAATAACTTAATAAGGTGATTTGGGATAACCCAAACGATACCTGCCCCGAGTTTCAATACCGCCTACTCCCCCTGTTCCGGTTATAGTGGTACGAATAATATCTTTTATTGAAACGCTTTCATTTATTGAGGTATAGGCTAATCTTTCCACGACAAACACCGGATCGTAAGCATGAATCATCACCCTTTCAGGTGAGCTGGCAAAGTTTGCACCGGCGGCTAGAATTCCTTCATAATGGGATTGATATTATTTTTTAACAGTTATGCTGCTGAAGATCA
>CAZCQT010000053.1:0-9132 GCA_964500905.1 uncultured Moorellales bacterium | reverse complement strand
GACAACAACCTGATCCTTGCCAAGGGTGGTGCTTTGAGAGCTGACTTCTACGGGTAAAAGACTCCCATCCCTTCTGCAATGTATGGTTTCAAAAAAAATACCTTCTTTTAAAGCTTCATCAAATTGTATCTTTACCGCACTATGGTCTTTTCTTAAATCAAAAATTGTACGGCCTAACAACTCTTCCTTGGGGTATTGATAGGCTCTTATGGCAGCCTCATTGGCCTCTATGATCCTTCCTGTTTGATCAAAAATCAGAATAAGATCCCTGGCTTTTTTAAAAAACAATTCATGAATTTTAAAAAACTTATCCGTGTCATTAGCAACTGCAGTTTTAACATGAGAAGAAATATTAGTCCCAGCATGTTTTCTAGACCTTCTTAGCTTTGCTCTTTTGGACAAATCCATTCACCTCTCTAGATGATTAATGCCTGATAAGCAACCTTAATTTCACCTGTGGCAATATTGGCCTCAATGGTTCTTGACTTATTACCGCCCACATCATAGTGGCTGATTCTCAAGTTAAGTTGCCTTAAAACAGCTTCCGCCATTTCCAGATTACGAATACCTATCTTAAAAAGGTCATCCTTGCGGATTGATTGGGCTCCCCCGAAGAGCTTTAACTCCAACTCTTGTTTTTTACACCCATATAAGAAACAAGTTTTTTGTATTAATAGTGGAATAGCCGTATTCACATAGTAGGCGGGGTTTAAGGCATTGATACTTTGGTTAATATTTGAATCCGGTAAGGCCATATGTACCATACCCAATACCTTTTCCTTAGAATTATAAGCCGTTAGTGCCAGACAGGTAGAAAGGGCATAGGTTTTGATAGTACTATTTATATTAGAGGACACTGCATATTCGCCAATGCCAATAACCTGATCCATTAATATCACCCCTTAAACATGCTCTAAGCCTCATCCAAATATTTACCTAACAATATAGGGATTCTTTCCAAAGATACCTGTTTTTCCACGGCACCAATATTAAAGGCTACTTTTGGCATACCATAAACCACGGAGGAACTCTCATCCTGGCCTATGGTTCTGGCTCCATTTCGTCTCATTGTAAGCAAACCCTTAGCACCATCATAGCCCATCCCAGTCAAGATAACACCTATTGCTTGCTTTCCTGCCTCTTTGGCAACAGATTCAAATAAGACATCCACGGAGGGACAATGTCCATTGACTTTTTCCCCCGAAAAACATTCTACCCTATATTGGGTGCCTATCTTCCTGATCTTCATGTGCCGATCCCCCGGTGCTACCAAGGCTAGTCCCTGTTCAAGGTAATCACCCGTTTCAGCTTCTTTGGCCTTCAGGTTAGTCGTGGTATTAAGCCTTTCCGCAAACATACGGGAAAAACCCGGAGGTATATGCTGAACAATCAAAATCCCGGGTATATTATTTGGCAAAAGCTTTAAAATTCCATGAATTGCTTCCGTACCTCCGGTAGAAGCACCTATGGCAATTATTCTATTGGAATCCGGAATTGATTTACCCGATATTTTTTCGGGCAAAACCTTAGCTTTTCGAGAAAAAACTTTGGCTGTAGAAGCAATTTTTATTTTTGCTATCATATCATCAATAAAATTTTCAACGCTATTTACGGAGCTGACATCAGGCTTGGTAACAAAATCAATAGCACCCGCATTCATTGCTTCAAAAACATTTTTACTTATTGAGCTCACAACAATAATGGGTAAAGGGTATTGAGGCAAAAGTCTCTTGATAAATTCGATTCCGTTCATTTTAGGCATTTCCACATCGCAAATCATAACATCCGGCTCGAATTCAATGATTTTATCCCTGGCATCAAAGGGATCCTCTGCCTTAGCCACTACTTCTATTTGCAAATCAGAGGAAACACCTCTGGACAGCACTTCCCTGAAAACAAGGCTGTCATCTACTATTAATACTTTAATTTTATCCCCTGGTTTCACATAATCACCCTTTACTCTTTCCTGTAAACTGCAGGCATTATATATTTAAATTTAGTTTTTTCCCTATTAAGAGATTCCGAATGGCCAATAAATAGATAACCGCCATACTCAGTTAAATCATAAAATTTATTGACTAACTCTGCTTTGGTATGATTGTCAAAGTAAATCATGACATTTCGACAGAAAATAACATGAAACTTTTTCTTAAAAGGAAAGACACTATCCATTAAGTTAAACTTTCTGTATATTACTTCATTCCTGATTTTATCAATAAGGACAGAATTTTCATTGTTAAGTTTTTTGAAATAATTTAATCTCCATTGAGGCGGCAAAGTAGCTATTTCTTCATTTTCATATACAGCCGTTACCGCTTCCCCTAACACTTTATCGGAAATATCAGTGGCCAGTATTTTAGTATCCCACAAAACCTTTTCCTTGCCGAAAAACTCGTCAATAATCATAGCTAATGTATATGGTTCTTCTCCGGTAGAACAACCGGCACTCCAAATACGTAAATCTTTATTTTTCATAGTATCGGCCAGGTATGGTAAAATCTTATCTTTGAAATAATAAAAATGGTTTGCCTCCCGCATAAAAAAGGTGTGATTAGTAGTAATTTTGTTAATCAAGGTAATTGCTGCTTCTCCCGTCTTATCTTCCAGTATATATTCATAGTATTCAGAAAAGCTTTTCATATTGTGCTGAGCCAATACATTGTGAAGACGGCCCGTAATTAAAGAACGTTTTTCTTCTTTTAAGTTAATTCCATAATTCTTTCTGATATAATCTGTTAACTCTTTAAACTCCTTATCAGTTATAGCCAGCAATAATCTCACCTGTCATTTCATAATTATTTCATTGAAGGCCTTTTTGAGTGTTTTACTTAAGGAATCTGTACACTCGGCTACCCCAAATCCCATGGTAATTTCACCTGCAAAATATGCCATCTCTTTTTTAATCAATTGTTTAATTTTTTCGGAAGCCTTAAGAGCTGAATTCAACTGGGTCTCCGGCAGCAGTATTAAAAATTTATTTTCTTCCCACCTTGCCGCTGCATCAAGTTTTCTGAGATTATTAACTAACACTTTAGCTACAATTTTAATCAGTTGCTCCCGTTCTAACTGGGTTTTTGCCGAAGCATTTTCGACTGTTTCATTGAAATCAAATACACAGTAAATTATTGAAAATATATTACCATATCTTTTCCACCTTTGCACCTCAATTTCCAGCTTTTCCTCAATTCCTTTCCGATTTAGAAGACCTGTAAGTCTGTCTGCTTTACCATGCACCTCAGATAATTCATTAATAACGACTTTTGCATTTAAAAGATCTGACAGCTCTTTAATTTTATCAATGAAAGGCTGTAGCTTTTCGTGTCCAACAAAAACTCGCCATTCTCCATCCTCTTCCAAAACCACAATTTTAGCTAAAACATCTCTGCCCGTCATATCCATAATAGCATTGTACTCTAATACATTAATTTTAAACTCCACTGCATCACTAAACAAATGACCATTAAGCAGAATGTTTTTATGCAGTTCTTTAACTTTAAAATCATGTTCTTTTAATTGAAAAATAATTGCTACGGCCTTTTGCCAAGCTACAAAATCATCTTTGCTGATATTTAATTTGTCAAAATTTGAAACCAATTGATATGCTTCATCGAATCGACCCTTCATGATATACTGAAAATAACTATAAAGCCTTGCTTCAGCAATTTCCAGTATTCCTTTGAGCTCTTCGGCGATGACTCCTGTTTTAAAATCCTCCCACTCGGATTTAGAACGCAGATCTCTCCATTCCATGTTATATCTCTCCCTTTTTGTAGGGTCACTTAACACATCATAGGCTTTGTTAATCAATTGCATAATTCCTTTTGCCGCCTCGCTCTTGTTAATATCGGGGTGATACTTTTTTGCCAATTTTCTATATGCTCCCTCAATAACTTCCTGCTCCGCAGAATAATGAACTTGAAGAACTTTATAATAATCTTCCATTTTAGCCATGAAACCATGTCCACCTTTTTAAGCTGTTTATGCTGAGTGAGCCCTAGGGCCCACTCAGCATAACATTATTTAATACTTGCCAAACTCCTTATCACTCAATGCAATTTTTGCTTTTGAAGAAGAGCCTTCTCCCTTGTGGTGCTGCTCATCCTCCAAATCTGCTTTCTTTCTTTCAGACATTTCTTCCAGCATTTTCAGTACCTCGGGATTTAATTCTTCGTATTTATTATAAGTGTGGCTGACTTTTTTAAGCTTAAATCGGGCAACAGCATCACGCATCAAATCAGCCTGGCTGGATAGCTCCTCACTGGCAGCGGCACTTTCCTCTGAAGTTGCGGAGTTAGTTTGCACAACTTGAGAAACCTGCATAACTCCCTGGTTGATTTGTGCTATACCGGAGGCCTGTTCATTAGAAGCGATAGCGATATCTCCAACGAGGTTGGCTGCTTTAGCCACTTCTTCCACTATTTGATCAAGTGCAGAAGCCGTTTCATTAGCTATCTTTGTCCCATCCTCCACCTTTTTAATTGATCCCTCTATCATATCTGTGGTCTCTTTGGCTGCATTGGCGGATCTGGCCGCCAAGTTTCTCACTTCTTCTGCCACTACAGCAAAACCTTTACCATGCTGCCCCGCCCTTGCCGCTTCTACCGCAGCATTCAAAGCCAGAATATTCGTCTGGAAGGCTATTTCATCAATTACCTTAATAATCTTTGAAATATTGGCAGAGGATACATTAATTTCTTCCATAGCCTTTAACATCTCTTGCATCTGGCTATTACCCTTCATGGCATTAGCCTTGGCAGTTTCCGCCAGTTGATTGGCCTGGTTGGCATTAGCAGCATTTTGTTCAGTTTGGGTGGAAATTTCCTCTAAAGATGCCGTTAGTTCTTCAATGGAGCTGGCCTGCTCTGCTGCCCCCTGAGAAAGGGCCATACTGGAATCCGATACCTGTCTTGCCCCCGATGCAACCTGCTCTGCCGCTGAAACAACATTAGACAAAACCTCATTATTTTTCTCCACTATTTCACGAAGCTCTAAACCCAAAAGATCCTTATCTGATTTTACCTCTACGTTTATGGTTAAATCCCCGTTAGCAATTTTTTCAGCCACAAAGGCCTGACTCCTAATATTTTCAATCATTTTACTAAAAGATAAAGCAAGACTCCCAACCTCATCCTTTGAATCAGATTGAATATTGACGTCTATATCTCCTAAAGCTAATTTATCTGCCGCTTCCACCATTTCATTAATCGGCTTACTTATAATTCGAGATATGAATACACCAAGAAGTATGGCAATTAGCATGCCGGCGGCAACTACTATGATTACGATCAAGATAACTGTTTTAACTAATTCTTTATTTTCATTTGCCCTATTCTCAGCACCCTCTACATTGTATTCCCCTAATTTTTCAAGACCGATTCTGACACTATCTCCTAACGGTCCCATTTCACCAAAGATTATGCCCTTAGCCTCTTCAAGCTGCCCTAATTGTATTAATCTTCCATAGCCTGACGACACTTCCTTATAAGTATTCCAAAAGGGTTTCATCTCATCGAATAATTTGCGATCTGTTTCCGATACTATGCCATCTTCGTAAAGCTGTAAAATCTCATCCATTTGTGCAGAATAATTTTCTACATTACCAATAATCTTCGGAATTTCGCTAAGATCATCAGTGGCAAGCAGCTTCATATTATTAAACCTTACCCTTTGAAAATATTCACCCGCTTCTCCCGAATATTCAACTCCCATCAAATTCTCCTCGTAGAGCAATTCATCAGCTACAGAAATTCTATTAAGACTGATAAGACTAACTCCTCCTACCACGCCTGCTATTATTGCTACGACAAGAAAACCGAGGATTAGCTTAACAGCAATTTTTAAATTATAAAACCATTTCATTGTCTGCTCCCCCTTTAAAAAATTTTATAAGGCTGCACTTAAATCCACTATTTCATCCTCTGTCAACAATTTTTCGCAATCAAGGATTAACTTAACATCATTCCCTACCTTACCTATGTTTTTAATATACCGATTACTAAAACCCTTGCTGACACCGGGGGGCTCTACTATGCCTTCCTCAGGTATGGTCAACACCTCTGAAACAGTATCAACAATCAGGCCTATGGATACATCCTTAACATCAATAACAATTACGCATGTCCTATCGTTATATTCTCTTTCTTCCTTTTTAAAGCGCAACCTTACATCCATAACGGGGATAATTTTACCTCTTAGATTAATAATCCCCTTAACATACTCCGGAAGCTCAGGTATTTCTGTAATTTCTTGTATACCAATGATTTCAGTAACATATTTTATTTCTATACCATAGCTTTCCTTACCCAGTGAAAAAGTTAAATACCGACCCTTTTGTGTGTCTTCCTCCATTTCCATAATATTTTCATTTAGATCTGACATCATTTCATCTCCTTTCCCTTTTAATTTTATACAAATAGTGTTAAACCCTAAAAAAGCCAAAGGTAAGAAATACACATGGATTTTATAAGCTAAACAAACCGCCAATATCTAAAATTAAACTAATGCTACCGTCCCCCAATAAAGTGCAGCCGGCCAAGCCTTTGATAGCCTTTAATTGCCGAATATATTCCGGCAATGTTTTTACCACTACCTGCTGTTGCCCCAATAGCTCGTCGGCAAAAACACAAAGACTTTTATTATCCTGCTCTACCATGATAATGATGCCCTCAGTAAAGCTGGTTATTTTTGTTTCCACTCTGTATAATCCATGTAACCGCAAAATTGGATAACACTCTCCCCTGACCATAATCATTTCATTGCCTTGAGGATCAGCAATAATATCCGACTCTTTTGGTCTAAAGGATTCCTTGATAGAAACAGTAGGTATGGTATAACGAGATTTGCCCACTTTTATATTCATTCCGTCAATAATTGCCAAGGTAAGGGGAATTTTCAGGGTAATTGTAGTCCCAGCATCTTGGATACTGTCCACGGAAACAGAGCCGCCAATGGTTTCAATGTTTTTACTGACTACATCCATACCCACACCACGGCCGGAAAATTCTGATACACTTTCCTTAGTTGAAAAACCCGGAAGTAAAATCAAATTAAAAACTTCCCCATCAGACATATCTTCTTCAGATCTATACAGCAAACCATTTTCTTTAGCTTTTTGAAGAATACTGGTTCTGTTTAGACCTTTGCCATCATCCCTAATAATAATTAACACGTCACTGCCTGCATTTTTGGCCTCTATGGTGATGATGCCAGCCTTGGGTTTACCTTTTGCTAACCTATCCCCGGTAGGTTCGATACCATGATCAAGGGCATTTCTAACTAAATGCATTAAGGGATCTGAAATATGTTCAATAATATTTTTATCTACCTCAGTTTCTTCACCAATAATCTCTAATTTAACTTCCTTGTCAAGCTTTTTACACATATCTCTTGTTATCCGATGCATTTTGTGAAAGGTTGCTGAAAGAGGCACCATACGGATGGACATTACCATATCCTGCATCTCACTGGTAATTTTATTTAACTGCCGTGCGGCTTTTTGAAAATTATCCAATTCCAAACCCTTAAGATCCGGATTTTGTACCACCATAGCCTCAGCGATTACCATTTCCCCTACTAAATCCATTAATGTATCTAGTTTTGCAACGCTTACACTGATGATACTTTGATTAAGAGATTTTGAGTGGGCCTCAAGATCCTGTTCCCTTTCAATCATCTTAATTTCCGAGGGCTGAGCTTTCTCTAATTTAATTTGTTGATTTCTTTCAAACTCAATTAATTCTTCGGCCTCTGTTAGCTCCCCTAATTCCAGATGTCTCAAAAAAATTGTGTCCATTAGGACTTCTTTAACAGTTTCTAAGGAATATTCAGTACTAAAGAATACCTTAAAGCCTTCTACTCTGATAATTTCCTCCGTGCTGTCATCTTCTACAATATTGGAAGGGAAGTAATGGAGATTACTAACCAGATCTTTTAAATTATGCAATACTGTAAAAGCCCTTACATTCTCCATCTGACAGCCTTCCTCGAAATAAACCACGGCTTTAAACATTTTTTTAGCATCAACAGGTGTAAGGCTGTCGGAGCCTATATAGTATTGTTGCTTTTCAACAACTGCAGCTCTGTCAGTGTTTTTACAGGCTTGATGGGAAATTTGATTAATATTTTTTAACTTTTCCAAAAAGATTTTAATTTTTTCAATCAAGGTGCAGGAATCGGCTATTGCTTCTCTCCCGTTTTCTATTTCTACAAGCTCCCTTTGAATGAAATCGGCACCTTCTAAAATCAAGTCGGTAAGCCCAGGAAAATTAATTTTTTGGGGCTTATTTTCCCGAATAAAATAAAAAAGATCTTCCATAGAATGAGCGAGGGAAGCAATGCTATTAAACAGCATCATTGCGGAAGATCCCTTAATAGTGTGCATTATTCTAAAAATCTCGTTAATATTATGCTCTGTATAAGAGCTAATTTGTTCGCTGTTAATTATTACTTGCTCCAGTTGTTCCAGCAATTGGGCGGTTTCAAAAATGAACATTTCCAACATAGGCTCATGGGATAACTTTGACAATTAAGACACCTCACAAATCAATTTTCCGACTGCAACGCAACATTTCTTTGCTATATGGAGCTTAATACCTTTAAAACATGCTCCTCGGAGAAAGGTTTAACAATAAAACTCTTTGCTCCATACATAATAGCCTCTCTGACAAAGCCTTCCTGGCCCATTGCCGAAACAATGACAACCTTCGCATCATTGTCAATCTTCTTAATTTCTTTTAAAGCTGTTAACCCATCCATTTCAGGCATTGTAATATCCAGGGTTACTACATCGGGACCGAGCTCCTTATATCTCATTACCCCTACCTTTCCGTTTTCCGCCTCCCCGATAACTTGATGCCCATTCTTCTCCAAAATGTTCTTGAGAGCCATTCTCATAAAAGCTGCATCATCGACAATTAACACCCTTTACATAAATATCACCCTCCCAGCAATCAACTTGTTTTGCCTGCTAACATTTATCTAATATTTTTTCTATTGTAAGCAGCATACTCTCCTTAAGAGAAAAATTATAATCAGACATTTTCCACCTTAAAGTCATGGTTTTGGTAAGGCCCAATATAATATCCGCCAACTCTTGAGGTGTAAAATGCTCCTTTATTTCTCCCGCCTTTTGAC
>CAZCQT010000052.1:0-9177 GCA_964500905.1 uncultured Moorellales bacterium | reverse complement strand
ATTATAGCTTTTTGGACAACCCGTCAATTGACGGGTTGTCCAAAAAGCTATAATTGGGAAGAACAGTAAAACCTGCTTGGGCCTGAACAGGTCTTTGGGCATCAGAAATGAAAAACACATCCAGTTCAGGGTCCAGCCTTCTGGCTACGGAAAAGATTCCATATGGTGCTGCAAAATCAACTATTTCTGCATCCTTAAAAATATAAATACCAAGTCTAAAGCCATTAATTTTTTTCATGTAATCACCCTTTTATGTTTTATTTTGTAATGCAACCGGCAAAAGACAATTACCATTATACCTGAGGGTTTATTTTCCAGTCAAATGAAAACTTTCCTAAACTATTTTTCTTTAAATTATCTTAATACATTGACCATGACCTGTTGCAATGAATTTTATACTTTCCTTTCTTAGATTTTCTATGAGCATTTCTCTTTTTTTCGTATCCGGAATTTGTTCTTGTGTTATCCTGGACAGCTCGCCCTCTAAGGTATTTTCCAATATTTTAACACCTGAATTACCAAACCTAATCATTAAATCACTGGAAAACAGAATTCCCCTTTTTAAATCATATAGCAATAATCCCTCCCACAGGTGCATTTCTGAAGGGTAGCTTATAAATTTAAACCCAGCATCCCCTATAATCATTTCGTCTCCCGGCCCTTTTATTAACACATCACTTGTGATTCCAAACCCATCTAATTGCCTTGCGGTAACTTCCGAGGAGATTACCTTAGCTTGGGGGAACTCCTTTAATATTATCTCTAGGCCCCCACACTCGTCCGACTCAAAATGAGAAATAAAAACATATCCAAGTTCCTTACCCGCCAGCACTTTTTTTATCTGCGGGATTAGTGCTTCCGCCTGCCGCCTATTACCAGTGTGAACCAAAGTAGGTTCATCAATATCTATTAAATACTGATGAAAGGTCAAATCTATCGGCGGCACATAACTAGTAAACTGGTATAAGTCATCAAATATTTGCTGCATATAGCCTTCCTCCTATTACTTGAAAATTTTTGGATTTGCTTTTATTATACACCCCTCCTTTGAAGATTATCTCTCCCCAAGTTATTTTACCGTACATGACCGGAGGACGGGGTTAGTGTCATGTTAAATTGTCTAAATTACACCTCTGCCAACTTCAGTCAATCTTAATATTGTTGTGGACAAACTCAAATCTCATCTTATATCATCACCTTTCTGGGTTTAATACTATAATGCTATAATTACCAAAAAGGTCACTTTTTTTTAATTTAGTTTTATGCCCATAACTCCTTCCCGTTTATAAAAACAGCTTTAAATTGGATTAACTAAAAATAAATTGGCTTGAAGAAACCTATTGCCAATAAGGTATCACTATAAAGTTTTCATAAAAAAGATGTCCACCTGTGGTAAAATAGATTTGATAATGTAAATTAGGTGGTGTAATAAAATGGCCATTGCAATCATCTCGGGCTATACCATTGCTTTACTGGGCGCACTATTTGCCTACTCCCTTAGCAAAGGCAAACCTAACCAAATAAAAATGACAATTTGGGGATTTTTTTTAATGGTTCCCATTTCAGAGGGGTTGGCTTATTCACTTGGGGTAACGGTAACATACCTTATGCAGGATGCCTGGGTGCAAATTGCCGTATGGGCCGTGGCTTTTCCCATTCTGTTTGTAACAGGTTTGGTATTGTTACTTCTCGGTAAATTTAAAAACAAAAAAAAGGGATCCCAGCAGCAAAACACCCGGATTAAATAGTGTTTTTTATAATGATACAGGGGGACGGCAGACCGTGTATCTTTCCCTTGTATTTTTAATTTTTATAGAGAATAACCCGGCAGACAGTTTCGTTGCCGGGTTAGAACCTAAGAGTGAGACAGCACTATACAAGCACTCGTTCCCAAAATCGGTGAAATGCAATGCCCTGTATAAATTGACCGATAAATTCATTGTTACCTTCGTAACCAAGGAAGATGCCGAGACTGTTCCCCATCTTCTCGTTTTCAATCCACATCTTACCTTCATTTGTTCCTGCGATAGGTTTATAGTGTATGAATGCCTCCCTGACAAACTTGCAAGCTTCCATTACAAAGTGAGGGTCAGCATTTTTACCCCCATCAATATAAACAGCATCAAAAGCAACGGATGAATCAGTGATAAATGATTTTGCTGCTTCCATCTGACTGCCATCAAAGCTTGTTATCATTCCGAGCCTATCACTTAGAATGGCCGCCTGTGCACCCTCAGCTTGCAGTGCTTTAATAACCGTATCAACCTGATTATAATCAAATCCCTCGGCGATAATAACCGCCACTTTCCTTGTTTGAGCTGTTTTGATTGTGTTTACCTGACTGAGGGCAGGTGATACTTTAGTCACCATTGAACCGCCGGAGGTGGGTGGCGTGGCACCGATTTTGTAAGCGATTGCCTTCGCCAACTCTAGGTCCACATTGGTAAACATATCCACCACTCGTTGTTTAATATTTTTATCTTTCACTCTCCCCGCCTCAAAGGCAAATGCGTCTATTATATGCTGCCTCTCAGGGGGACTCATGCTGTTCCAGAATAGAGTTGCCTGGGAAAAGTGATCGTTAAAACTTTCGCTTCTGGCACGGATTTTTTTACCTTCAACCTTTTCCTGGTAGTGAACATAGCCTCCCTCCCCCTCGCCCACGGGATAGGGAGAGTTATTGGCTATGACATTACGATGATATGCGACATTTCCTACATTGATAGTTTGACGGCCATAGCCGTCTCGCTGGTTATTATGAAAGGGACAAACGGGGCGGTTAATGGGTAGCTCATGGAAGTTTGGCCCCCCAAGACGAATCAACTGGGTATCAAGGTAAGAGAATAGCCGCCCCTGCAAGAGAGGATCATTTGAAAAGTCAATTCCCGGCACCACATTTCCCGGGTGAAAGGCTACTTGCTCTGTTTCTGCAAAAAAATTGTCCACATTGCGGTTTAAAGTCATTTTTCCAATAATACGAACCGGGATGTCCTCTTCCGGCCAAAGCTTTGTGGGGTCCAGGATATCAAAGTCAAAGGAAAACTCATCTTTCTCCTCAAGAAGCTGCACACCCAGCTCAAACTCCGGGTAGTTACCCATTTCAATATTGTCCCATAAATCGCGACGGTTAAAATCCGGGTCTTCTCCACCAATTTTTGCTGCTTCGGCTTGTGCTAGGGAGTGTACGCCCAATAGCGGTTTCCAGTGAAACTTTACAAAATGCCCTTTACCCTCTTCATTGACGAAACGAAAAGTGTTTACACCAAAGCCTTCCATCATGCGGAAACTCCTTGGAATGGCCCTGTCGCTCATTGCCCACATAACCATGTGTGCGGATTCCTGATTCTGTGTAATCCAATCCCAAAATGTGTCATGAGAAGCTGTAGCCTGGGGAATTTCGTTGTTTGGCTGCGGTTTGTTGGCATGTATAAAATCTGGGAATTTAATGGCGTCCTGCATAAAAAAAGGGGCCATATTATTGGCTACTAAATCATAGTTTCCTTCTTCTGTATAGAACTTTGTTGCAAAGCCACGAACATCCCGAGCTGTGTCCTTTGAACCTCTAAAACCGATAACTGTTGAGAAACGGACAAACACCGGTGTTTTTACATTCGGATCTTGCAAGAACTTAGCCCTCGTATAGGGCCTCATTGATTCATAGACTTCAAATACTCCATGGGCACCAAAGCCACGTGCATGAACCACCCGCTCGGGAATCCGCTCATGATCGAAATGAGTTACCTTTTCCCTAAAATGAAAATCTTCCATAAGTGTAGGACCCCGCACTCCCGCTTTTAAACTAACCTCATCCTCAGAGAGTTTGAGCCCTTGATTCGTTGTCAAAATCTTATTTTCATTGTCTCTGCTGCGAAATACTTCCAGTTGCTCATTTTTGCTGTTTTCACCGAAGCTTTTCTGTTTATCGTTCATACATCCTCCCTCTTCCATGCTGCTTAATTTATCAATTATTATTTGAAGTTATCATCCAAAATATTCTCATTTAAATATCTTATAACTGTTTCTGGATGATTTCTCTTTTAGAGGTTGGTGAACATGTAAATCTTTGACGCTTCGTCTGATAAATCTCTTGAAAATAAATTGTTTTTGGATTATAGTTAAGTTGACTAAACTAAATTATATTTTAATGTTTTCTAATAAGAGGTGGAGCGTTGAGAGAGCAAGCTAAAGCAGTCAAAAAAACAATATTTTATAAATTTGGAATAGGATTTTTAATTGCTTCAGTCCTGTTTCTAGTCCTCCCTGCAGTCACATTATTGATTTCCATGCCAATTCAATTAAAAGCAAAAATCCTTATCGGATGTTTAGTTCTGGCGGAGGTTACCTTTTGGATAGGGGTTTTACTTGCAGGGAAAGGGATAGTCAATCAATGCAAGTATTATATAAAATTAAAGAAGTGGCGTAAAAAAGAGGTGCAGGATCATGACAAGTGTAGTTAAAAAAATTAATGAAACGATAGAGAATATTTGGATTACATTTGAACTAAAAGAAGGTGTTTATACAACTCACAAACTAAACAATCAACAATATGTGCTGCTGACATTAATCATCCGACATCCATCCCTTTCTCCTACGGAGCTAGCCGAAAAAATGAGCGTTACCAAAAGTGCTGTCAGTCAACAATTAGCAAAGCTGGAGCGTGAAGATTATATTGTCAGAAAACAATCGATGGAGGATAAACGGTCATATACAATTGAATTAGGCGGAAAAGGACTTCATTATAAAAAGGAAATGGAAGCCTTTAACCATAAACTTTTTGAACAATATAATGCTAATTTATCTAATTTGGAACTTGAGGATATTTCATCAGCCTTGGAAAAGTTGCTAGGGATATTAAAACAACTATAATGAAAAACATGTTCCGCTATTTGACAAAAAACTTTCCCCTGCAATACAATTATGGCAAGAACATATTTAATTATTTGGGGGTATAAGCAAATGGACCACAACGAGTTTTTTCAAATAGGGCAGCAGGTTTTAGCATCACAAGCATTTAGTCGATTGGTGGGAGCAAAGTTAACAAAGTTTAAATCCGGGGAAGCAGAACTAGAGATACCTATAAAAGAAAACTTATTGCAGCAACATGAATTCGTTCATGGCGGCGTTCTTAGCTACGCGGCTGATAATGTACTAACCTTTGTAGGCGGATCTGTTTTGGGGCTTAAGGTATTAACTTCAGAATACAAAATTAATTACCTAAGGCCGGCGGTAGGAGAAAAACTAATTGCCCGAGGCAGTCTTATTTACGCCAGCAAAAGACAGGCTGTTTGTCGCTGTGATGTCTTTATACAAGATTCGGAGGGCAATGAAAAAATTTGTGCTACCGCACAAGGAACCATTATTTCCACCGCCTAAATACCGGGGTAAAGAGGGATGTTTTTATAAGGTTAAAGCTACACCTAATAAAAATGCTAAATAGGAATAGGCTAAAACCCGCCCTATCTATTAACATATGATATGGGGAGGGTTTTAGTTTAAGCCAGTAAGGAAACAGAGGTCTCACTCTCCGCTAGGCAACGAGGTTCCAACTTAATTTGTCATCGTATTTATTTGGATTTTTTTGCCTGTATCTCTGCCCAGGCAGCGAGGATATCCAAAGCATTATAATAGACAGGAGTATCTACCAGGCGGTCGTTTACCACAATGGCAGCCAGACCTTTTGCCAGAGCCTCCTCTTCAAATGCTTTTACAATCTCCTTAGCCCATTTAACATCTTCCTCAGCCGGCATATACAACTTATTGGTAATAGCTACTAAATCAGGGTGAACAATCATGCGGCCTTTATAGCCCAGTTGACGCCCGTCAGCAATGTTTTTCTCATAGCCTTTGATATTTTTATAATCAAGAAAAGGAGCATCGATTGCCAGGATTTTTGCGGCTCGTGCTGCAACGCCGAGACAACTGCGAGCATATAGCTGCTCAGTAGCTTCTGATGTCAGCTTAACCTGCATATCCCTGGTGAAATCGACAGCACCGAAGATAGCCGCAACTACACGGGGGTCTGCTGCACAAGATTCATAGGCATTAACAATTCCAATTGCTGTTTCTACCAAAAGACAAATTTTTACACTACCGACTTCCATGCCCCGCTCACGCTCAAGGGCCTCTAAACGCCAGACAAGCCTTTTTACATCCTCAGCACCGGCTACTTTAGTCAAATTAATACCATCTAAGCCTGGCCAAACTGTTGCATCTAAATCCAGGTCGGTCAAATCAGTTTCCCAGCTATTAACACGCACCCAAACTTCTGAACCGGTACTGCCGGCTAACTCCAGATTTTTTCTGACCATCTCCCGGGCTCTGGGCTTTTCGGCAGGCGGAACAAGATCCTCCAAGTCCAATATCAGCACATCAGAACCCGTGTTGATAGCATGAGCTAATCCCTCTTGATCGTTTCCTGCTACAAAAAGCCATGATCTCATAACTGCCATTTGCAAACCCTCCAATATTGTTTTTTTTATTAGCTTCATTATGTAGGAGAAAGGGATGGTAGTCAAATACTCATGCAACACAGGGAAAGTATTCTTGTTTTTTATTTCTCGTTTTTTTCTAAAGAATGGCACTGGGACACTTTGTTTGCCACAGCCCTATAGCATCTTCATTCAACACAAGGTTGTGGACCTGTTGTAAAATTTCGGTTAAAAGGAACACGGGAGGATAATAAAAATGTTCCCTATGCTTCCGGGGATAGCAATTGCACTTTCCAGTTACTGGAGAGCCTACAAAAACTTTGCCCCAACATAATTTCCAAAACAATACCGGATGTATTGGCTTCTGTTTTTGTCAAAAGAAAAGTCTTGTTTTTCTAATTCCTCCAGTACATACTTAGGAAGTGTTTACAAAACTAAAAATCTCCTCATCAAATAATAAGAAAACTAAAAGATTACTATATTTTCACCTCCTTACCGAAGTTTTAGCCGGACCACCTTGCATATTTTAGATTGCAGGTTGGTGTAAGGTCATAACACAATAGGTCCGTCCCCCTATGTTACGTCCCCCTATGTTAAAAGAATCAGACATTCACCCACATAATTATGAACGAATGTCTGATTTCATTGTTACCTCGTACCAGTTACCCCCTTGGTTCATTAAATATACCTATTAGCGATAACTCTCGAATTTATTAACTTTTAGCCTCTAATCAGAATTCGGCCAGATCATCACGGAAGTCCGGCACCTGAAACCTCAATGTTGTCAACATATTCGATATAAGAACTTTTTTCTGTAAGTGCTAAGGGATCATTGATCTCATCTGCAGACACTGTCACAATAAATAGCGTTTTTCTATCTTCTCCGCCCAGCATACAGGCCAGAGGTTTATTGGTCATGGAAATACGATGGGTTATCTCGCCCCCCTCAAGGACACGGACAACCTCTTTTATATTCGGCAAAGCTGCCCAGATAGCTCCTTCGGCATCAAGTGCGATACCATCTGGGCCATCCTCAAGCTGAGCGAAAATACGTCGTTCAGATAATGTACCATCAGACTCAATATTCCATGCGACAAGCACCCGGGCAATTGTATCAGCTGCGATAAGTGTGCTTCCATCCGAGGTAATGACCATACCATTTGGACACATTATGTCTTCCCCGGCTTTTATTATCTTTTGATCCGGGGTGATGAGTGCGATCCAGCCAGGTGCTGGCCCCCCTGCATATTTTGTAATGTCATAGCCATAGCATCCAACATAGGCATTACCGTTTTTATCCACTACCATGTCGTTGATGCCCATAGTGCCTTCCAACCCAGTATAGATATCGGCATATTCAACGATACCGTTGTTTTCATGAGTGTATAGCGTGCCATCCAAGCCTGATACAATGAGTAACCGGCCATCAGGAAGAAAACCTAAGCCTGAAGGCATACCCGGAATATCAACCACTTTTTCCAGATTTCCGTCAAGACCCGTTTTCATGACCTTCATGCCCATAATATCTGAAAAATACAGCTCTCCTTCATGCCAGCGCGGACCTTCGCCCCAAACGATCCCTTCATCAATCAAAACCTTCGATTCTAAAGTCTTCGCTGTAGGTGTGGCATCTTTATCTACAGGCACCTGAACTGGAGTCTGGTTCGGATCGATCGGCACCGGTACTTTATTAGGGATTTTAATTATCTGATTTGGGTATATCAGATTTGGATTGCTAATCTGATTGTATTTAGCCAGCTCCTGATATGTAGTGTTATAGTTTTGTGCGATTTTCCACAGTACATCACCCTGCTGCACAGTATAGGATTGGTCCGCATAGGAAAACCCCAAACTCGCCAACACCATGACAGCTACAAGAAATAAATACACTTTTGTACGTTTCATCTTTTTCCTCCTTATTTACTAATCAATATTTTTAAAATAAAATATCAAACCCGGTTTCCCACCTGCCAGCCTTCCAAAATGGCATCGCCGATGGTGCGGTACTCAATACAGCGTGATTTGATCTGACAGTCGCCGATTTTATAAAGTTCATTTACTTTACCCTCCAGCTCCTTATAAATCTTAGGCCCGCCACCAGTATAGCCTCTGCAAAGCAAGATATTATCACACTTGATCTCGTACTTGTCTTTTGTATCGACATCGGTCAATACAACACCCTCGTCAGTTATTTTGGTAATATTTTTCCCAAACCTTAAATCTACTCCATGTTCCATAATCAAAGAAAGAAGCCTCTGCTGCATAGGACCGCTGTTGTCCTCTCCAAGCTCCAGCAACATTCCTTTTTTACCCCTCCGGGTGCTAAGAATAACTTTCTTGCCCTTTTTTGCTAAAGTATATGCTATCTCAACATTCGGAAAGCAACCGCCCGCCACAAGGACTGTCTCACCAAGTTTCACGTCTCTTTTACCGGCATATTCAATAAGAGAAATCACCTTGGGATCATTAGTTCCTGGAATCATGGATTTAAGGGGTGTTACACCGGTTGCAATGATGACAGCATCATAACCCCCTTTTAGGATTTCCTCCGATGCGGCTTCCTCATATATGACTTTGGTACCTGACTTTTCCATTTGAGTGACATAATAGTCGATAAGTATTTGAATATCTTCCTTAATGCCAAGGTCAAAGGCCGCTTCATGCATCACACCGCCGAGCTTACGCTTTTCATACATGGTCACTTCGTGTCCCCGTATGGAAGCAAGACGTGCCGCTTCCATTCCCGCCG
>CAZCQT010000051.1:0-9251 GCA_964500905.1 uncultured Moorellales bacterium | reverse complement strand
GGAAGCCTCAGCAATTGAGGTATCTTGGTGCATAAACCCCTCTACCTCTGACCAATCAGATACAGGATTATTATTAAAATTGTTTTCACCAGGAAAAAATCTAGTCTCTAAGAATAAAGTAGTGGCCACTCTTGCCTTTTCTGCCAGATCCCATTCTAGTCTTAATTTTAGCCGTTCAGAAATCCAAGGAAAATTGGTCAAAGAAACCACCAAAACAATAATTGCCAGACAAATGGACAAGCGAACACTTAATTTATTAAAAAAACCAGTTCCCTCCACCCTTACCTTCCCCTTTGGATCACAATTATGCTTAACAGCCTTATTTTACCAACTCTATGCTAATATAAAAAAAACCAAGAAAACAACTCCCTGGGACTCTTTTTTTGCCTTAATCTTTTGCTGCCCGGGTTGGGCATAACAACGAGCATTTATCAAAAAGTATTAAAACCCCTGAAAAATAGGCAACGAATACATAAGGTATGCAATCAATGCCGCGGCTACCAAGCCCACTATTAAAAATGATTTTTTCACTTTCAATCACCTTTCCTTACTTCTTCTTGAACCTGATTTAAAAGCTCTTCGGCTTCTTTTAATTTTTTTAACGGAACATAAAGATCTACGCTAAAAGATGAACCCATATAAACCTTTGTCAAACCACTCATACCAGGGTATTTTCGCATCACAGGAATTTCATTGGTTTCCAATAAACCTGCAATAATATCAGCCTCTAGATCTGTTAAAATGCCTTTTATCAATGCCCAGTTGTTCCCCTCGGGCTCTGTATCGCCTGCTCCTGTCAAAAAGTCAGATCCCAAATTTTCTATAAGTTTTACTTGGCAATCCGGACATTCCCTTATTTCCTTAGGGTATTCAAGCCTGCATAAAGGACAAAATGGCATAATCGCCCTCCTATCAAATTCTTCTAAATAAGCAGAAAAACATTTAAGCTTTTGATTAGTAATACACCATTGGCAACGGTTTTTCCTGCAAACCATTGTAACTAAATTAAATCGTAGCCAACCCCATTTAGTTGTTTTAGATTCTTAGCAAAGGCTACAATTTCTACAAGAAAACAGGGCCACATCTGCTCCTGAATTGAAATATTTTTCAAAATAAAAATTTCTATAGATAGCTTAACAAACTTGCTAATTTCTATTACAATTAAGATAGACAGTAAATTTTTAGGAGGAATGGTATTTGAAAAAACTGCTATTTTTGTACAATTCTTTAAGCAATGAGCTCCGCCGAGGAACCCTTGGCGAATGTGCCTCTTCAGCCACAATTGATGCCTTAAATAATTCCTTTCAAGCTACCGGACACCAAGTTTTTTCTATTAACGTGAAAACTCCTGCCCAACTGACAAATTATTTAAGAAGAATTCCCCGGCCCGACTTAGCTTTTGTTTATGCCGAAGGCTTTTTAAATATGCCAAAAACCCTATGGGATGGCAGTGGCCCCAGTCATTTGCGGCAAATTTTAACTAATTATAAAATTCCCAGCACTCATTCCACTGCTGAGGTAATGCAAATTTGCCGACACAAACAACTGACCTCCTCTAGACTGCAAAGCTTTGGGCTGCCGGCCCCTAACTTTCAGGTGGCGATGCCTAGTAATTTTCATCCAAGGGAACTCTCCCAAAAGTTAGCCTACCCTTTATTTGTTAAGCCTTCGGGAGGCGGAGCCAGTTTAGGAATCGACGAAACTTCCATTGTGTATAATCGACAAGAATTAGCATCTAAATTAAGGGAGCTTTATTTACAACTGGGGGATCTGCCTGTGCTTATTGAAACATATCTCCCGGGTAGAGAATACACAATAGGTATCCTAGGGAACGAACCCAAATATGCTCTCCCCCCAATTATTTTTCCACCGGATATTAAGGTTAGGAGCTTGGCAAAAAAAAGAGATACCAAGGATGAGCCATGGGATTTCCTTGCGGTATCGGATCCCCGTTGGTTTCAACTTACCACCCTTGCCAAAGCCGCTTTTGATGCGGTGCAAGCCTCAGATGTAATACGAATTGACTTTAAAGAGGACAGCCTTGGAGATCCTTATATAATTGATATTAACGGTACACCCTCCCTGGGAGCCAGGGCATCCTTGGCAGTAATGGCTCAGGAGTTGGATATTAACTACCTAAAGTTGGTTAGCTTTATACTTTACAAAAGTTACCTACGTCACAATATAGAACCGCCTGCGGCACTAAAGGAAATTATTGCAGATACATTACAAAAACTTTGCTCCTATGGCAATTTAGTAGCATAAACCCCAAAAAAGACCTTTCTGGTCTTTTTTTATCAATAGGGCTCCAGATCGTTAACTAAAGAAATATGTCTGGCAGAATACATATGCTTTACTTCACTTGATTAATTCCATATGTCCCATTGGTGGCATCTAAAAACAAATGCACCTTCGGCGGAAAATAAGTTAAATAGCTGGTAACAAGTATAAGGACTATAATTATGCCCAATGCAAAGGAAGAAGAAATCACCGGATTAAATTGTTCCGTTAAAAATTTGTAGCTTAGCCATTGTGCAAAAGCCAAGCAAATAGCAAAAATTGAAATATCAATTGCCAAAATATGATGACCGGTAAACGAAGTATAGATGTAAAAAAGCCCTATCATAATTATTGGCACCGAATAAATGGCAAGAGCTTGAGCAGCCCAAAAGTGAGGAATCTGCGGTCTAAAATTGCAACCCATTATTATGGAAAAAATCAAGATAGGATATGTGCCCATCTTTGTGTGCTCCCAAACGCTTTCATTCACAGGAGAAATCAGACCAATCAACTGGATGCCAGTTGAACTATAAAAAAAATGCCAAGCTGCCCCAACTATAAAAATAACAAAAAAACCGATTATTTCCCATTTGATAATTTGTGCCTCCAAGCCTGCTGCCGCCTCCTTAAGCATTAAAATGTATCAGAAAAAAAGAGGACACAACAGAACCATTCTACTGCGTCCCCCTCTGTTTCCTTTTATCTCAATTCTTTTACTTCCTTTGTTGGTACAAACATATTGTAAATAGATTTGATAAAAGAAGCAAGACGTGCATCTAAATTCAATTTATACTTAACCGATAATAATAGCCCTGCCCCAATAACGGTTAAAACACCACTAATTACATAAAACTGCACAGCAAGATAATTAACATAATTTACTCCGTCAACAACATGAGAAGGGATCGCAAAAAGCGTTATTGCAAGTTGACTTAAGCCTGCTGCTAAAAATGCCATACCCGTGGGAATACTATAGGAGGTCTCCCCTTCCGGTTTCCTTGTAAGATCAATTCTATTCCAAATAAACGGCAACCTTGCAATCAAGAAAATTATTAAAGCAGCAACTGTAAAATATACACGTACATTGGTAGGAGCAGTGCCCCCCCTAACCATTTGAGAAATATACATTTTAACTGCACCGGAACCACCGCCGATAAATAAGGTAATAACCGCTGCATTATATGCCCATTTTTCAGCACGAACAAAAGCATAAGTAATCATAAAAAGAGCAAGACCCACCAAGATATTAATCACGACTGTTGATTGATAAAAGGTAGCATAGTCCGCCATTGGTGCAAAAATCGGACCCAGACCCTTGGCATTCCAGGCAACACAAGTAGTGCCAATGCCACCCGTTAAGGTAAAAATCGCTACAACTGCCAAAGCCGCAATTAGTATTCCTTTCACAGGAGAAGTAAGATCTTTTTTCATGGACACGAAACCCCTTTCTTAATAGAATTAATTTGACTCGATTCCATTTACTAGTGTACACTTTGTTTTAATAGGCATTTACCACCTCCATCCCAGGCTATATAAATTAAAATTATTGCTTAATTATTGCAAATGTATTACATATATTAAATTATCATATCTTTATTGCAAAATATTTGCCTTTTGGCAAATGCTTCAATGAAAGCAGGATTTTTTTGCAGGAAAATCAGTCAAGCGGAAAATGTTATCTA
The DNA here is from genome assembly GCA_964500905.1 of uncultured Moorellales bacterium. GTDB lineage: Bacteria > Bacillota > DULZ01 > DULZ01 > DULZ01 > JBBAFB01. The sequence goes on along the minus strand of CAZCQT010000051.1, from coordinate 5,289 downwards.
ATTTGGCTTGTGAGAATGAAAGCTGCTTCTCCTCAAACAGAAATGAGATGTTACAGATATGTTTTTTCGGAGGGATATTAATAGTTTTTGTAATATATAAAAATCCTTTCAACAACACTGGTTTTTCAAAAATGCGGTAAATAAATAAGGGGCCATGCCCTCAAGCACAGCCCCTTTATTTATTTTATAATCGGCAGGGTTGCCAACCCCTGTTTAACAAAATCATCGTTATAATCCACATCCTCAATACCTCCGGAAAGATAAAAGTCATAAGCGGTTAAATCAAAATGGCCATGACCACTTAAATTAAAAAGAATAACCTTTTCTTCCCCGGCTTCTTTTGCCTTATTTGCTTCATTAATAGTGGCTGTAATTGCATGAGCACTTTCCGGTGCGGGCAAAATACCCTCTGTTTTAGCAAAAAGAACGGCGGCTTTAAACACATCTGTTTGCATTACTGCTTCTGCTTCAATATAGCCATCATGATACAATTGGCTTACCAAGGGGGAATCTCCATGGTAGCGCAGCCCACCTGCATGAATGCCCGGGGGTATAAAATCGTGGCCCAAAGTGTACATTTTCATAATAGGTGTAAGCTTGGCTAAATCACCATAATCATAGGCAAATTTTCCTTTTGTCAATGTGGGACATGCAGCAGGCTCTACCGCTATTAATCTAGGCCCCCTGCCGGCCAACACATCCGGGATAAAGGGAAATGCAGTCCCTCCAAAATTACTGCCCCCGCCGCAGCAGCCAATTACTATATCGGGGTAGCTATCAACCAATTCCAACTGTGCCCTGGCTTCCTGCCCAATCACAGATTGATGTAAAACCACATGGTTTAAAACACTGCCCAGTGCATAGTTTGTATCTTCCCTTGAGGCCGCTTCTTCAACGGCTTCACTGATGGCAATCCCCAAACTACCCGGATTACTGGGATCCTTTGCCAACACTTGTCTTCCTGCTTCAGTTAAATTGCTGGGGCTGGGAATTACTGTTGCCCCAAAAACCTCCATCAAAGATTTACGATAGGGTTTTTGCTGGCTGGAGATCTTAACCATATATACCCGGCACTCCATATCAAAATAATTGCAAGCTAAACCAAGAGCTGTGCCCCATTGACCCGCACCGGTTTCAGTGGTTAACCTTTTAATACCTGCTTTTTTATTATAATAAGCTTGGGGTATCGATGTGTTTAGCTTGTGACTACCTGCGGGACTTACCCCTTCATATTTATAATAAATTTTCGCCGGTGTTTTTAAGGCTTTCTCCAATTGAAAAGCCCTATAAAGAGGTGATGGCCTCCATAAATGGTAAAGCTTTTGTACCTCCTCAGGTATGTCTATCCAACGTTCCTGAGATACTTCCTGTTTAATTAACTCTTCAGGGAAAATCACTGACAGATCCTGGGGACCGGCCACCTCCTGTGTTTGAGGGTTCAAGGGCGGCTCCAGAGGATTTGGCATATCCGCTTGTACATTGTACCAGCGGGTAGGCATCTGCCTCTCTTCTAAGATAATTTTGGTGGGATGATCTGTTCTCATCTCTAACTCTCCTCTCCTAATCTAATCTCTTCTCTTCCAGCCTACGCTGGACTTGCAAATATTTTACACTAAAACCAGCTTGATGTCCAGCAGAAATTTTATAAAAAAGTATTTCGTTGCACACCTGGTTGCTCAGGTAAACTCCACCTTTTTTAAAGAGGATATGGGGATTGATTTTTTAATTAACCTTTTGCTTGGCAATTTTGTATGAAATCGGTGTTTAATGATCACAATAACTAAAAAGGAGGTAAACCGCCTGTGGATCATGTGCATGGTACCTTACCGATTATTCATCAGAATCAAAATGCAAGGTTCAAAAAAGAGCTTGAGAAATTAGGGTATGAATTTTCCGAGGATATAGCGGAGCTATCTTTTCACAGGGACGGATTGCTGGAATCTGTGTTAGCAGAAATTATACCATTAGTTGAAAAATCCGGTTGGGATGCAAAAAAAGATCTCTATTTAGAACAAAGTCATCCTGATAAGACTTCCCAATCCATCTACGAAAAAGGTCGTATTTCAAGGATCTACCCCCATTTTTAAATTAGGTTTCAAAAAAAATTTAGCAGTACTATATGAAAGGGGGTGAGAATTTGAGCCAGCTTACAAATATTGAATGCATTATGCTCGAAAATCATTACAAGTCAGATTTTGCTTTAGTGCAGCTAATGGAATTTGCCAGGCAAAATTGCACCGAGCCCAGCTGCATAAATATTTGCGAAACTATGGTGCGGGATCATCAACAGCAGGCTGCCGGTTTAGCACGATTTATTTAATTATTAATTAAGGAGGGAAAGCTTTGCAAGGACAAATTCCGGACAAAGAAATGATGCAAATTCTCTTGGATCACCACAAAAGCTGCAGCGTACATTTGCTTAATTTGGCAATGGAATGTGCTAATTTCGAATTGAGAAATGAAGTATTAAAAACCTTAGATATGTCTCTGAGACATCAAGAACACATTTATGAATTAATGAGTCATTTGGGCTGGTATCAAACCACTCCCGCATCGCCGGGAGAAATAGAATCCCTTAGAAATACTTCTCAACAAATGGTTATGGCTTAGCAAAAAGGCCCTTCGGGGTCTTTTTTTGATAAACAACAAAGAGTTGTAAATAAATTTCTATGTGAGTCCTTACCTTAGGATGATCCCTCACGGCAGTGAAACATAAAGAGGGCCAAAATGGCCCTCTTTATCTGTTTAATATTGTCCTAATCTATGAGACTGACCGCCGCCAATTCCGTAATCCTGTCTGCCCAGGGGTGAATCTACCACACTGCCCGCCAACGGACTGGGGCTGGTATGAGTTGCAATGTTTGATGAAATACCGCTCCCGCCGAAGCCACTGCCACTAAAACCACCGGCGAAACCACCGCCGCTTCCGCTCATACCACTACCCGGATAACCCCCGTAATGGCCGGAACTCATGTAACCACTTTCCCATCCTTGACCCATGCCCGACCCTTTATAAGTTTGATCGCCAAAGTCACCAACACCTGCTTTACCGCTTTGCGAAGGTGTAAAGGAAGCGACATTGCCGGGAAAACCTTGGGATGAGCCTGACCAGGAACCACTACCAACACCGGAGCCACCGCCAAAGCCGGAACTGCCCCCAAAACCGGAGCCACCTGCAAAGCCCCCCATCCCTCCTGCCATGCCTGGGGAACCTGAATAGGATGAACCCAGGGAAGAGATTTGATGAATTTGGCTGCTGAGATTAGATAGCTCTCTTTGTAATTGACTAATCCTGGATTCTAACTGCTGAATTTGAAAGTTCATGAAATCCACTCCTTTTATAATTGTTAAAGCTAAAACTAGTATGAGGTAGAAAGAAGTGGATTATGCAAGAAAAAACATAAAGATACTGGTTAATCCTTCCTGCCGATTAAAAGGGCTTGCCGTTATTACAAATATGGCTAATATAAATACAATTACAAGTAAAAAACAAAGAGCCTTACCGGTTTTTTTGCAGCATCGGAAGAAACAGCAACTCTGTGAGCTTATAGTTGTTTTAAAAGGCTCGCTTCATAGGGAATTCTTCTCCCAGGGCAGCCCTGCCTTTGACAAAGCTGACAATTTTTAAATTCTGTTGCCGAGGGGAAAAGAAAGCCGGATACGGATTTAACAGGATACATTGCCAGACCTCCGGTCAACACCACTCCGATAGCTTCCTCAGCCTTATCTAACAATTGAAATAAGGGAATTTGTTCAGTAAGGGGCCAGCTAGGCAAGGATCCGGGATTCATTTGTCCAATTTTTTGTAAACCAAAATTATTACACAAATGATCTGTTAATGCCTTAATGGCAACCTTTAATGCTTCCTGCTTCAATATATCTGCCCACAGCTGTTCCAAGGTACTGGTTTTAGTTTTGCTCCACCCTTCCAACTCGGTTCCGCAGGTTGCAACAAAGGGAAACACCCGAAAAACATCCTGCAGGTTTGCATTAAAAAGGCTGCTACTGAAGGTAATCCCATCTATAACAATTACTCCGTCACCTTTTTCCTCAATATAGACCGGGCGGGAAAAAGCCTTTGGTCTGCCTATTTCCTGTGCCTCAAAGGCGAGGGCTTTTGCTCTTTCAATATATTTAACTCTCTCACCCAATCTGAGCTTTTTTATATAATTATCCACATCCAAGACAAAAGGAATTTGTTTTAAAATAATAGCTGCTTCTTTAATAATAACCGCCTCCAAAACCAGCTTCTGATGAATGAATTTTTGTTGTATTCTTAGCTCTGTCCTGCCTACATTTTTTTCATTGCTTGCTCTAAATCAAAAATGATATCTTCCACATCCTCTAACCCTATAGAAAGCCTGATCATAGTTTCTGTTAATCCAAAGCTATTTAATTCTTCACGGGGGTAACCTCTGTGAGTCATTGCTGCGGGGTACTCTGCCAGGGTTTCTGCATCACCCAGGCTTACGGCCAATTTTATCAGTCTAAAATTATTGACTAATTTTTTTGAAGCCGCTAAATCCCCTTTTAACTCAAAGCTTAGCATGCCTCCAAAGCCCTTCATTTGTCTTTTGGCTAGTTCATGCCCCGGAAAATCAGATAAACCGGGGTAAAGAACCCTCTCTATTTTTGGATGCCGGGCTAGGTATTTTGCTACCTTAAAGGCGTTTGCTTCGTGCTGTTTCATCCTTAATCCCAATGTCTTAAGACCTTGTAAAAATAACCACCCATTAAATGGGCTCATTACACTGCCCAATTCACACATGTAACCAAACTTTAACTCTTGGATATAGTCCAAATCACAACTGACAGCCACCCCTCCCAACCCTGCCCCAAAACCGGCGATATATTTGGTAGCACTATGAACAACTATATCAACACCGTAATCCAGTGGGTTTTGGAAAAAAGGGCTGGCAAAGGTATTATCTACAATTATTTTAATTCCATGCCGCTTAGCAATTTCCCCAACCCTTGCCAAATTTATTATCTCCAAATTGGGGTTGGCAGGAGTTTCAAAATAAAAAACCTTCGTTTTGCCGCTGATTAAGTTTTCTAATTTATCCGAATCGGTAAAATCAACAAATTTTACTTCAATTTGATAGCGGGGCAAAATGTTTTGCAGCACATTAAAACTACTGCCATAGACAGTGCGATGGGCAAGGACTTCATCCCCGGGAATCAGCAAGGATAACAAGGTACTGCTGATGGCTCCCATACCGGAACCGAAGGCTACCCCTGCCCGGCCATTTTCCAAGGCTGCCATTTTCTCTTCCAACAAACGCAAGG
>CAZCQT010000050.1:0-9381 GCA_964500905.1 uncultured Moorellales bacterium | reverse complement strand
AGAACCCCGGCGGCCAATGCCTCCAGATCATTATAAAATTGTATTTGAGGAATAAAGTTTAACTCCCGGCGGATTGCCTGCAAATCCAGTATTAAATCTAAATTAGTTAACCTGATATTTTGTGAAGTTAAAGGAGCCGCTAAAGAAAAAGCAGCACCTTGAATGTTCTTCCCTTTTAGAATCAGTTGGTGATCATTTAAGAAGTGCTTAATCAGTATGGGAAGAACATCCCACGAGGAGCTGGGGCATTTTTTAATTGCAACAAGGGAAAAATTATTGTTGTTTAGCTCAAATAAAGCTAATCTGGTATTGGTTCCGCCAATATCGCCTGTTAAAATCATGGTACCACCCTTTTGCCTTTGTTAGTTAGATTATAGTACAATATTGGAAAAGCCGAAAGCTAAAGGTGAAAGACAGATGCAATGTTCCTGTCTTTTGCGAGTAAATGAAAGGGGTTTAGCAGATGGGAGTAGATAGTTTAATTAGGGAAAGAGTTAAGACCTGGACTGAGGATCCCTATTTTGATGAAGCAACGAGGCAAGAGATTCTGTCTATAACAGATGAACAAGAATTGGCCGAAAGATTTTGTTGTAATCTGGAATTTGGCACAGCGGGTATTAGGGGTATTTTAGGAGCAGGTACCAATCGTTTAAATATTTACATAATCCGCAAGGTAATACAAGGTCTGGCGGATACTATTAAAGATTATGGAGAAGAAGCCTGTCAAAGAGGAGTGGTAATAGCCTATGACTGCCGCCGTTATTCTATAGAATTTGCCAGAGAGGCGGCCTTGGTTTTAGCTGCTAATGGGATTAAAGCTTATTTGTTTGACAAGCTACGTCCCACCCCGGAGCTATCCTTTGCCATCAGGTATTTAAAAACGATGGCAGGTATTATGATCACAGCTAGCCATAACCCTAAAAACTACAATGGCTGCAAGGTTTATTGGGAGGACGGTGCCCAATTGCCTCCGAAGCAATCTGACGAAATTTTAGTCAAGATGGAACAAAAGGCGGGCTGGCGGGTTGAAACAATGGGGGAGGAATTGGCTAGGGAAAAAGGTCTTTTGGTGATGGTGGGAGCAGAGGTTGATGAGGAATATTTAAAGGCCGTAAAAAAAGAGCTGCTCAATACAAGTCTTACTAAAGAAAAAGGTGCTGATTTAAAGCTGGTTTTTACTCCCCTTCACGGGACGGGTTATGATTTAGTGCCCAAATTGTTAAGGGAAATAGGTTTTTCCGCCCTTACCCTAGTGCCGGAACAGCAGGAGCCTGATGGCGAATTCCCCACCGCACCCATTCCCAATCCGGAGGATGAAAGTGCTTTTGAGATTGCTTTAAAATACGGCTTAGAGCAACAAGCACAGCTAATCATAGCTACTGATCCGGATGCTGACAGAATGGGGGTTTTGGTTAGGGATCACTTGGGCGATTATCGCAAATTAACAGGTAATCAAATTGGGATAATTATGATTTATTATCTTCTGTCCCAAAGAAAGGCCAAGGGAATTTTGCCTCGGGATGGGGTGGTCATCAAGAACATTGTTTCCAGCGAGTTGGCAGATGAAATTGCCTTTGGCTTTGATGTTAAGCTGATCAATGTTTTAGTTGGTTTTAAATATATCGGAGAGCAAATTAAAGGGATGGAGGAAAGCGGTAGGGGCACCTTTTTATTTGGTTTTGAAGAAAGCCATGGATATTTGGCAGGTACTTATGCCAGAGACAAGGATGCCATTTTAGGCAGTGCTCTTTTTGCGGAAGCCGCTTTATACTATTTGCGGGAAAAACAGCAGGATCTTTTTGCAGTATTGGAAGAAATTTACCAAAGGTTTGGTTACTATTTGGATGGGCAAATAGCTATGTCCTTTGATGGCTTGGAAGGCAAAAAGAAAATGGAAGAGATGATGGCAAAGCTTCGTCAAGGTAGTTATACAGAGCTTGGGGGCTTGGCTTTAAAAGAAATAGAAGATTACTTAGCAGGGCAGGGTAAAAATGTTTTGGATGGAAGTATTTATCCTTTAGGACTTCCACAAGCCAATTTATTGAGATTTGCTTTTCAAGGCGGGGGCTACATAATGGCTCGGCCTTCCGGTACCGAACCAAAAATTCGTTTTTATTTCTGTATTAAAGGGGAACAAGGGGAAAACTTAACAGACAAACTAAAGACTGTACAAGAAAACTTTTTATCAATTTTAGGTTTAAATAGGTAACACATTAAAAAATTAACAGTAAAGGTAAACGCCAAGAATGAACCCTCTTGGCGTTTACTTTTATGGGCATCATTAATTTATCTGTGATTTTCCCTACCTTCGATTCCCAGCTTTACACCTTCAGCCTAATAAGCAGTCCACCCGGCATCGGCGGTGATAATATTGCCATTAACAAAGCTGGCATCATCGGAGGCCAGGAATAAGGCAATGGTTGCGATTTCTTCCGGTTCGCCCTGACGGGGATTGGAACCAATACCGGACATTGCTGCATCAATTCCAAATTTGTCCGGCTCTGCCATGGTTCTACCGATATTGGTGTTAACTCCTCCGGGAGCAATGGCATTACATCTAATGCCTAATTTTGCATATTGGTAGCCTATGTTTCTGGTTAATCCGATGATGGCGTGTTTAGAAGCAGTATAGGCCGCTCCCGCCCTTGAGCCGTAAAGACCGGCGACAGAAGCCACATTGACTATAACCCCTTTTTCTTTTGGCAGGAAAACAGAGAGGGCTTTTCTTGTCATTCTCATGGTACCCGTAAGGTTGACAGCAATGATTTTATCCCACAACTCATCCGTTAAATTGGCAGCGGATACGAAATTGTCCATAATGCCTGCATTATTAATTAAAATATCCAAATCCCCATATTCTTTAACGGCGGTATCAATTACATTTTCCACATCAGCTTGCTTTGCGATATTGCCCCTAACTGCTAAGGCAATACCTCCGTTTTTTGAAATTTCGTCAACAACAGCTTGAAGGCTGTCTAAATCAATATCCGCCGCCACTACCTTGGCACCTTCTTTAGCGAACAATTTTGCTATTTCCTTGCCCATTCCTGAAGCCGCCCCCGTTACAACTGCTACTTTACCTGTTAATTTCATCTACTTTTCCCCCTATTCATAATAGTTTGAATTGTGGTAACATTATATTATATTTCGCCAAATATAGCAAGACTAGCCATAAAAAATAACTGCCTCGTTGCGGCCACTGATATGTTTAATTTGCCATTTAAAGATCAGCCTTGGTAAAAGCAACATAATCTCCGTAATCTTTATTGGTACTTCTTTGAGCGGACATGCGGATTTCATTCAGCAAATCAAAATTATCCAGAACCAGGGAGGTAACATAGGGGCAAATTTCACCTTTTTCCACCATTCTAATTAGAACATTGCTGGCTTGCTGTCTTGACATCCCTTGCCGATAGGGCCTATCTTCTGTGATAGCAGTAAAAATATCCGCCAGCATCATTACCCTGGAGCCCAGAGGAATATCCTCGCCCTTTAAGCGAAATGGGTAACCTCTGCCATTGAGTTTTTCATGGTGGAGGGAGGCCCACAGATTGATGTTATCAAAGCCTTTAATCATTTGCAACAGCCGAAAGGTATAATAGGTGTGGCTTCTCATTACGCTAAATTCCTTTTCCCCCAGCTTTCCCGGTTTTTCCAGTATTTCATTGCCCACAGCCAACTTACCCAAGTCATGTAAATAGCCTGCTATTAACATATGCTTGCTCTGTGTTTTGGAGAGGCCAACCATAATGGCCAATCTTTCCGCAATTTTTGCTACCCCGGTACTGTGGTTAACTGTAAAAGGACTTTGAAAGTCGACTATTTTAGCAAAAATTCGTGTAAGCTCAATTAATTCTTCTGAATTTATTTCTATTTGTTGGGATAAGTTATCTTTAACCAGCCGCTCTAAGGCGGGCTTGTAAATAAGATCAAGCCAAAAGTATTCCTTTTTGCTCAGTGCCAAAAAAGCATCTACCTGGGTGGGTTCAAAAACAATATCTCTTCTTTCAAGAATACTCTGTTCAATTCTTTCAACTTGCATTAATGGGTCTTTGTCGGAATCCAGCAAAACAGCAATGCGGTCGGCCAAATGCACCATATGGCTGGCAAAGGGTACCCTTTTTTCCTTATAAGTGATGCCTTTGCCGTGATTCCAGGGGAGGTGATGGTAACGAATTATATTGCTGATATCCACAAGGGGGTTAAACTTTTCCAGTAGCCAAGCTCCCTTAAAGGCATGTCCAAAAGCGAAGGGGTAGGTTTCTTCCACTAATTCCAATTGTTCCTCATAAGAAAGAGCACCAATATCGTGAAGCAGACCTGCTAACAATACATCCTTATTATGTTGGGCGGGCAGCTTAAGCTGTTCACTTATCCTAAAGCTTAAATAAGCTACTTGCAGGTGGTGATTAGCCAAATCGGCCCTGACAAAATCAGCGGCATGGGTTAAACAGTTAAACAGCTCATAGGTTTCAATATTGGTTTGTCCAATGCTGTACATGGCATCCTCCCGATAAAGAAGAAATTTGGGTGCTTATATACTATTCTTCTCGCCATCTAGCTGTTTTCCTGCCAAAAAGGTGAAACTTTGGCGTAAATGCAAAAATGATCGTAAGCGGTAAAGGCAAATGTTTTTTCCTTGGTAAATCTCCTGTATCACGACCAGTATTTACTGATTTTCAATGAAAAACAAAGGGAAAGCCTGAAAGTAGGAGAAAAATGGACTATGTACTAAGCAGTGCTAGGTATCTGGAAAAAAATAGGCCTGAAGCTGGGAGAGCCTCTTTGACAGGCAGATGAGGCAACTATACAATGGGGCATGAATTAAACAAAGGGATTTTTAAAATTGAAATGGGGTTTATTTGTGTCGGAGGATCTAGCTAAAGAAGGAAATACTAAGGAAGGTAAGATCAAAGTTGAAAATTTGATTAAGGTGTTTGGCAATAATCCCAAAAGGGGTGTTGGCTTTTTAAAGGAAGGTTTAACAAAGGATGAGATTATGGAGAAATCCGGGCTTGCTGTAGGAGTGGCGGGAGTTTCCTTTGAAGTTGAGGAAGGACAGCTTTTGGTAGTGATGGGTCTTTCCGGAAGCGGCAAATCAACCTTAATCAGATTAGTGAACAGGTTAATTGAGCCCACAGCGGGTAAGGTTTTTGTAGATGGCGTTGAGGTAACCGAAATGAAGCAGGACGAGCTTAGAGAATTAAGAAGAAAAAAGTTTGGTATGGTTTTTCAGCGATTTGCTTTATTTCCCCATAAGACGATAGTGGAAAATGTAGAATATGGTTTAGAAATTCAAAAGGTCAAAAAAGAAGAACGCAAGGAAAAGGCTTTGCAGGCCTTAGAACTGGTGGGTTTAAAGGGTTGGGAGAACAATTACCCTCAACAATTAAGCGGTGGCATGCAGCAAAGGGTAGGTTTGGCCAGGGCCTTGGCGGTGGATCCGGATATACTGCTGATGGATGAAGCCTTTAGTGCCTTGGATCCTTTAATCAAAAAAGAGATGCAGGATGAGTTAATTCTTTTGCAAAACCGGGTGCAGAAAACCATTATTTTTATTACCCATGATTTAGATGAGGCATTAAAATTGGGAGATAAAATTATTTTAATGAAGGATGGGGCTATTGTCCAGGAGGGTACACCGGAAGAAATTTTGACTAATCCCGCCACCGAATATGTAGAAAAATTTGTGGAAGATGTAAATATGTCAAGGGTACTCACCGCTCAATCTGTAATGAGAAAGGTGGATAATGTGGCTTTTCCCAAGGACGGTCCCAGGACAGCCTTAAGAAAAATGCGTGAGGAAGGTATCTCCAGTATCTTTGTTGTTAATCAGGATTTTCAGGTTCAAGGTGTGATAATGGCTGAAGATGCGGCAAGAATTGCCGAGGCAGGTGAAAGCACCTTAGACAGTATTATCATTAGGGATATAACCACCGTTTGCAAAGAAACAACAGTTCAGGAAATCTTCCCCATGATAACAGAGATTAGATACCCAATAGCTGTTACCGATGAAAATAACAGGTTGTTGGGGGTAATTGTAAGGGGAAGTGTGTTGGCAGGATTAGCGGGAGGGGTAAATAACAATGAATAAGATGCCATTGCCTAAGATGCCCTTAAGTCGTTGGATAGATAATGGCTTGGACTACTTAACAGATAATTATTCTTATATCACTAAAGCAATCTCAGATAATGTGGAAGAGGGTATAAATTGGTTTGCGGATAAGATACTCTTTTTTCCGCCTTGGGTAATAATAATTGTTTTAGCTTTATTGGCTTGGTGGATTAGCGGCAGAAAGGTTGGACTCTTTACTCTTTTAGGCTTGACTTTAATTTGGAATTTGGGCTTATGGAAGGTCACAGTCAGTACTATGTCTTTAGTTTTGGCCGCTACTGGTGTAGCTGTTGGTTTTGGGATACCCCTTGGAATTTTGGCTGCCTTAAAAAAGGGTTTTCATAAGGTTATTATGCCGACCCTTGATTTTATGCAGACTATGCCGGCCTTTGTTTATTTAATCCCGGCAATTCCCTTTTTTGGATTGGGAATCGTTTCAGCCATGTTTGCTACTGTTATTTTCGCTATGCCACCGTCTATTAGGTTAACCAGTTTGGGAATCAGACAGGTTCCCGAGGACTTAATTGAAGCGGCGGATGCTTTTGGTTCCACCAGCTTTCAGAAGCTGTTAAAAATTCAATTGCCATTAGCTGCACCTACTATTATGACAGGTGTTAATCAGACAATTATGTTGTCTCTTTCAATGGTAGTTATTGCTGCCATGATTGGGGCAGCAGGTTTAGGGGGTGAGGTGCTTAGGGCCATTCAGAGATTTCAGCCTGGTAAAGGTTTTGAAGCGGGTATAGGGGTGGTTATTTTAGCCATTATCCTGGACCGCATCACTCAAAGAGTGGGGAGAAAAGAAAAATAATTGGAGGGTTTTATTAATGAAAAAGTCTTTGTGGGCAATAGCCCTAATTTTAATTTTGTCACTAGCTGTTTTTGCGGCGGGCTGTAATAATGAAACTGAGCAGCCGTCTCAAAATAATGATGAACAGTCGCAAGAGGCAAGTGTTGTTGATAAGTTTAAGGGGAGAATCATCGGTATTGAGCCAGGTGCCGGAGTCATGTCAGCCACTGAAGAAGCTATGGATGTTTATGGTTTAGACAAATATACCTTGGTGGAAGGAAGCAGTGCCACTATGGCGGCTGCTTTGGGGGATGCTATTAAAAATAACGAGTGGATAGTGGTTACCGGCTGGACTCCCCATTGGAAATTCGCCAGATGGGATTTAAAATACTTGGATGATCCGGAAGGTGTTTTTGGCGGTGCGGAACAAATCTGCACCCTGGCAAGAGTAGGTTTAAAGGAAGATATGCCGGAAGTCTATGAGTTTATGGATAATTTTAATTGGCCGCTGGATAAGATGCAGGAAGTAATGGTTTGGAACGCGGAGGAGGATGCGGATTTTTATCAAAATGCCCTTAGATTTATAGATGAAAATGAAGAATTGGTCAACAGCTGGCTGCCGGAAAAAGAAGATCCCAATAAAGGCAAGGTAAGAGTGATCTATGTTGAATGGGATTCTGAAATTGCCAGCTCCCATGTGGTGCAAGCGGTTCTGCAGGAAAAATTAGGCTATGATGTGGAGCTGATTGCGGTGGATGCCGGCCCGATGTATCAAGGCTTGGCCTCAGGGGATGCGGATGTAACGGTAGCAAGCTGGCTGCCTCTCACCCACGGACATTATCTGGAAAGATTTAAAGATAACTTAGTTAATCTCGGCCCCAGTGTGGAAGGGGCTGCTATCGGCTTGGTAGTGCCAAGCTATGTAACCATAGATTCTATTGCTGATATGCAGTAGAGCTTATAAAAAAGGTTCCCCGTCAACAATGGCGGGGAACCTTTTAGGTTGGAGGGTGTTTTACATTAAGCCCAGACTTAACGGAATACCGATTGCGTAAAAAACAAAACGTCCGATAATCAGGCCTATAGCCAGACTTGTTAAGGCAAAGGAGAGGTAGTTAAGCTCATCCTTCCGCCCTTGTCCAAATATAAATAAAACTGCACCGAGGGAAATAAATATCCATTTCAGATAAAAAATTAATTGCAGATCTCCCAGCATTAGTCTAAGACTGGCATTGGTTGCTTCGCTGTTAACCCCCAAAAAGGCAATATAGGAGGGTGTAATAACTGCCTGCAATAAAATCAAACTCAGGATACCAATGGCAGCCCCTTTAACCTGGCTTTTTGCCAGACTGGCTATTACCAAAAACAGCCCGCCGCCTAAAATTATACTGGTCAATATGAAATCTGCAACTGTATACCAGTTTGTCCAAGCCGGAATAATGCTACTGACATAAATCATTGACATGCTGAAGATCCCTATTAAACCAACTACTGCACCAACCCAATAAAAGGGCTTGGCCATTTTGGGATTGTAAATCTCCAACAAAAGGGTAATAAGTGCAACCCCAAAAAAGGCGGCGGTCAAAAGTATTTCCTTGCTGAGCCAGGAGCTCCCCAAGTTTAATAAAGAGTTAAGAGCCCGCAGGGGAATTCCCAAATGAGTCAATGAACCCAGAACTGCAACCGCCGTTAAAACAAAAGCCGTAAGAGATACTGTTTTGCCGAAGGTCCTTTCGTATTTCAAACTTGTTATCGCAGTCCACAAAAACAGACCTACTGCGGCTTGAAGTGCAATTGTAAAAATGATTAATGACCATTCACCCATAATAATACTCCTTTCTTTTTAAAAAGGTAGAAAGATTGTTTAATTGTTTCTCAACCGAAAGTCTTTAAATCATGGCATGGCGGTGGGGAACAATGACCAAGGCCGGTTTCGTATACTTTGGATCCGCTACCCCCTTGGCTTGGGAAACCCTACCAAACTCCTTCTGCAGATCCGCCAGGTTGCCAAAATGCAAGGCGTGTACCGGACAAGCACCTACACAAGCGGGTTCAAGCCCTTGCTGAAGCCGATCCTTACAAAAATCGCATTTTCCGATAAGGCCTGTTTTTGAATTATAAACAGGTGCGTCATAGGGACATGACCAGGTACAATAACGGCAACCGATACATTTGGATTCGTCCACTAATACCAGTCCGTCCGTTTCCCTTTTGTATAGTGCTCCTGTGGGACAGTTCTTAACGCATAAGGGGTCAACGCAATGATTGCAGCTTATGCTGGTCCAAAAAGCATAAACATCATTTTGCAATGCGTTGCCGGAAGGGATATATTTGCCCCCTTCAGTCTCTACTACCTTACGCCAATTATCTCCGACCTCTAAATCGTTTTTATCTTTACAAGCTATTTGGCAGGCTTTGCAACCCATACAACGATTTTGTTCAAAGGCAAATCCTAATTGTTCAGCCATCTAGATCC
>CAZCQT010000049.1:0-9456 GCA_964500905.1 uncultured Moorellales bacterium | reverse complement strand
CTTTTAACGACATCTAATTACCCCCTTCAATTGCTTTTGAATTTAATTTTCCTGGATACCCGGTTTGATGCTTAAGCTTAACCACCTCCCAAACATTTTCGACCATTACTCCACAAAAGGCACTGTCGTATTAGCCTCCGGCATTACCAGAATCTTGGCCTCATGGCCCAAATACCCCATAGCAGCCTCCAATGCTTTTTCAACTGTGGTTGCTGGGTGAAAAAAACATTTTCTAACCAGATCTTCCGACATGCTTGAAACCAGATACCCTCTCTTCTCTTTTAGAACCTGACAAAAAACAACCGCCTTGTGAGCACCTAGAACAAATTTTTCTTGAACCCATCTTATGGGATCATCAACAGTTTCAGCCCTGGTAATCCAGTCCTCAAAAAGCGGTTCACCAAAATCCTCCAGACACTCTGCTAATAAAATGATCGCTCCTCCCTCTTTTACTGCATAGCTTGCATTTTCAAATCCTTTTTGTGCCTGATAAAGATTTATATCCTTGGGCGTGCCCCCACAAGAAGCCACCACTATGTCCGCCAAGTAAGGAATTGGTACTTTATACATTTTATCAACCCACTTAGTGCCTTCCCTATGAGCCTTCACGGGATCGCCTGCGACTGATTTAACTATTTTTTTCTCTGAGTTAAGAACCACATTGACGATAAATTTTACTCCAGCCATGCAACCGGCCTCTTCAATATCCTCCCGCATGGGGTTACCTGCTATTTTCCCTGTTTCAGTACCGGGATAAATCATATTCTGGTGATTTGCTTCTATGCTCCGCTGACTACAGACCCCGGGAAAAAGTGCCTTGTTTCCTGCTGTATAGCCTGCATTATAATGAAATTCAATGTTTCCTGTGGCTATTAACAGATCCGCTTCCACCACAGGTCGAAAAACCTCAACCGGTGTTCCCCTGGAGGTGACACCTATGTGAACGCAATTGCTGCGATCATGGTCTATGCACTTAACCCGCTCAAATACTTCCTTACCAACCAATTTTTGCTGTTCCTCTTTAGTATGGGGACGATGAAAACCAAGCCCGAAAACTATTGTGACTTGTTCATCCCTTACCCCTCCCCGATTCAGCTCTTCCAAGAGAGGAGGAAGTATTTGATGGCTGGGAGAGGGACGGGTAATATCACTAACTAAGATTACTACATTTTTTTTACCAAAGGCTAAATCAGAAAGTCTGTCCCCACCTATGGGATTCTGGATTGATTGACGAATTTCTTGTACCGGGTCAGAAATACTGGGCAAATCCGCTGGTTCTAATACCCCCATTAAGTTCTTTTTAGGCAGAAGAATTTCTTTCAGCCCAGCTCCATACTTTAACTGCAGTTTTTCAAACATACTACACCTCCTTATTTTATTTTGATACATTCCATAACCAGCTATACGGTGAGAAATAAACTAAAGAAATAATAAGTTCCGTACAAACTGTGGACAAAGTGCTTCTTCTGCTGTACTATTAATATATAATCGATTATTTATTATTATATTAATAATTACGTTTTAAAGCAAGACTTTTTAAAAGAAACTTTTTACTTTTTATATGATTTAGAAGTAAAACTAAACATAAACTCAATAAAAACCCTACACTGACAAGATTTTTTGATTGGATTTTTGCCAAATCTATCTGTAAAACCGCCAGTAAAAACCGCAGTCTACTCGAAGGGGTTGATCTTGACTTAGGAAAAACAAGATGTCACCCTCATAAAATGTATCTATAAAAGACTAATGGCTTAATTTATCTACTAAGTAACCTTTATTTTTGGAAAAACGAAAAAACTGCCTGCCTTTATTTATTTTATTAAAAGGAAATAAGATGTTAAAAATCTAATATAATTATCTTTGATAACTGCAAGAAAAAAACTATTAACATAACTTAAAAAATTGTTTAAAAAATATATTAACACTACTATGGAGGGTTTATGATGCACTCAACTAAAGATTTAGTACTAGCTGGTTTATTTATTGCAATTGGAATTATACTACCCTTTTTTACAGGTCAGATACCTGAGTTCGGAAATATGCTACTGCCAATGCATATTCCTGTATTGTTATCAGGATACGTATTAGGGGGACCAATGGGGCTCATTATTGGTTTTATCTTGCCCCTTTTCAGAAGCTTTTTATTTAATGCACCACCTATGTTCCCTGCAGCGGTTTCTATGTCTTTTGAATTAGCCACTTATGGATTAGTTACGGGGCTACTATATAAATCATTACCCAAAAATAAAATCAATATATATCTTAGTTTAACAGCAGCCATGATTGCAGGGAGAATAGTTTGGGGACTTGCCAGGCTTTCTTTGTATGGAATTCAAGGAACTCCATTTAATATTACATTGTTTGTAGAAGGAGCGATACTTTTAGCCCTTCCGGGAATAATTATTCAATTAGCTCTGATACCAATATTAGTAATGATATTAGAGAAAAAAAATTTATTAAAAAAAGACTAATAAGGATTCCTTTAAAAATATGAACACTTCATGCTGTTGGGATAATTTTGTTAACGAAATAAAATCAAAAATTGATAATTTACTGTTGTACAAAGAAATAGTTCTTATTGGAATTGACGGGAAAAGCGGTGCAGGAAAAAGCACTTTAGGAATGGAACTACAAAAGATTTACAACTCCAATATATTCCGCATGGACAACTTCTTTTTGACGCCAGAACTCAGAACAGAAGAAAGATCAAGAGAAATTGGCGGCAATGTGGATTATGTAAGATTTAAAGAAGAAATCATGAATAACCTTTTAATAGGAAATAGTTTTAGTTATAGAGTTTTTGACTGCGGACCTATGATGTTTACAGATAAAATAGAGGTAGAACCAAAAAAAGTAAATATAATTGAAGGCTGTTATAGTATGCATCCCACTTTGGCAAATGAATATGATTTAAAAATTGTCTTGGATATAGATGAGGAACTTCAAAAAGAAAGAATACTAAAAAGAAATGGACCATTTATGTTAACGAGGTTTTTGAAAGAATGGATACCAAAAGAAAATTTATATTTCGAGAAAATGTTAATTACGAAAAAATTCGATTTGTATTTTTATGTTTCGGAATAAGGCTTATCCGAGCTTAATATTTTTCAATAGAGTTTTAAATAACCGATGAAAAACCAGCGATGACAAACCGCTGGTTTTGATCTATATATGTAATTATCACCTTTTCCATCACTGAAATTTAAAACCTTGCAACACTAGTGAAAAAAATTCCTTTTTCCCTAAGGTTTAGGTTATAATAAAGCTGGGATTATTATGGAATTTATAAATTTGGGTCTGTTAAAGATCTATCTTGGAGGTTAGCAATGATCACTATTCAAGATGTTTTAAATTCTGATGTTTTTCAAAAGTATACCATATTAGCAGGCAGGAATGGTTTATCCAGGGAAGTGACCACCATCACAATTGCCGAGGTCCCGGATGCCGCCAATTGGCTCAGGGGCGGTGAGCTTGTATGTACCACCGCTTACTTTATAAGTAACACGGATTTAGAACAGGAAAAGTGGATTGAAAGCTTAATACTAAATGGTGCGGCTGCCTTGGCTATTAAAACCAGCCGCTTTTTGGGTGTCCTTCCTGAAAACGTAATTAAATGTGCCAACAATTACAACTTCCCTATTATTGAATTAGATCACAAGGTTACCTGGCCGATAGTCATTGAATCCTTTATGAATTTTTTAACCGATCGACGGATAAAGGTTATGAATTCGTCCGGGGAAGGCAAAAAGAATTTGGCATTGATTGATGATATTATTCATGGCAGAATCCATACTCAAATTATGTTGGATTACGATTTTCTAAATATTAACTTAACCGACCCCATGTTTGCTATCCTTGTAGATTATGCAGAAACCGATTTTGAAAACAATAATTCTTGGGACAGAACAGAAAAATTAATCACCATAACCATTAAAAAGTATCTGAACAAGCATTTCACTCAAGTAATCATCGGCAACAACATATCTTTGTTTACCTTGCTAGTCTCATTCCAGCCCAATCAAAAAAATCAAGTCATTTCACTTGGTAAAGAAGCTATGACAAATGCTTTAGAAGAATTAACCGCCCAATTAGGAAAAAACAAATTCCGGGTGGGAATCGGAAATGCCTACCCCCAACTAGAAATGGCAGGCAAAAGCTTTAAGGAAGCCTACACAGCCCTCTCTGTGATAAAAAAATACCATAGAAGAAAAGGCAATTTACTCCTATTTGAGGAAATTGGCATTCACCGCATTTTTTCCATGCTTCAAAATACGGATAAGGTTAAAGAGTTTTCCGAAGATTTTCTTCAAGAATTAAAAAAATATGATGAAGAGAACGGAAATGAAAACATTTTATTGAATACCCTTCACGAATATCTTTTAGCTGATTGCAGCATTAAATTAACTGCTGAAAAAATGTATGTCCACCCTAATACAATCAGCTACAGGATTAAAAAGATAAAACAAATCATAAAACATGATATAGATAACCCTGAGTTTAAAATGGCTTATCTATTCGCTTTGGAAGCTAATGAACTCCTAAGATAATAATATTAAATAAAAGGGTCGGCGTACAAAACATCCAGGGTCTTTCTTTTGTCGAATTAAAATTATCCTCTTTGTTAAACAGAGCAACATCTGCCGACCCTTTTATTTTTCTCCCAAACAAATTGAAATAAGCATATATTTTTAGCAGCGTTTTACATATTTACCGTAACCTGGTTCGGCTAACACCTTTCCTTCCGACATGATAATTTGCCCCCTTAGCAAGGTCATAACCGGCTTGCCAATACATTCAAACCCGCTAAACGGTGACCATTTGGCCTTGGAAAGGATTAAACTATCATCGATACTCCAGCTTCTGTTCATATCAACTACAGCAAGATCCGCATCCGCACCCACTTGAATGGAACCCTTTTTAGGATACAATCCAAGAATTTTTGCAGGGTTTGTTGCATACAGCTGCACGAGCTTCTCCAAAGAAAGCTTGCCTTTATTAACCGCTGTCAGCATTACAGCACTTGTCGTATCAATTCCCGGCAACCCGAAAGGAGTTGTCCAAATTGTCCCCGAGGATTTGTGCTCTTTAGTTGATGGTGCGTGATCAGACGATATTATATCCAAATCCCCTTGACTCACTAACTTCATCAGTTCCTGACTTTCTTTTGCAGAACGCGAAGGAGGTGTGAATTTCCCAAAGGAGCCCCTTTGGGCCAATTGGTTTTCTTCAAAATATAAATATTGAGGGCAGGTCTCTCCAAAAATATTGGCACCGTTAGCCCCAGTCTCTTTAACCATACTAACAACCTCCGGATGGCTTAAGTGGGCAACGGTAACATAAGCACCTGTTTCCTTGGCAAAAAAACAAACGTCTGCCACGGAAATTGCCTCAGCTATCTTTGAACGCCAATCCTTAATCACTCCGCCATCCTGTCGGTTTCCTGCTTTTAAAACTCTTTCGTTTTCAGCAGTCAGAGCATCATCTTCGCAGTGAACCAAGGCTCTGCCTCCAAAAGAAGCCAGTTTGGCAAAAGCGTTATACAGACTGGCATTATTTTGCCCCGGAACACCATGAGTAGTGCAAGTAAACATTTTAAAATAGCTGATGCCTTCTTGCCAAAGGCTTTCCAGCTCTTCATATTGGCCAGGCCAAATGTGTGCGGCAAAACCAAAGTCAACCAACGCCCTTTGTTCAATATAGGCTTTTTTATCTAAAAAATCTGCCACTGTCAAAATCGGGTGGCTGTGTGTATGCTCAATAACAGTTGTTACTCCGGCAGCGGCGGCCGCAGTGGTGCCGTGAATAAAATCCTCCCGATCTGTTTCCCCCGGGTCCATAAAATGCACATGTTGATCAATAAACCCGGGTATTATAGTATACCCCTTAGCATCTATAGTCTGCTTAGCTTCTCCAATAGGAAAAGAGCTAATTGCTTCAATTTTTTCATTATTAATGGTTAAACAACCATCAATAATGCCCTGTTCTGTAACTATTTTTGCGTTGATAATTTGAATGTCATACATAGGTCACACCCCTAGGCTGTCTGATAGAAAATCAAATAAAAGATCCGGCACCTTATCTGCACCTTAAATATTAAATAATAATCAAATCACGCGGATGCTTAGTCATGCGTTTCGCCCCATTGGGGGTCACCACAAAGTTGTCTCCAACTTGCACAAACGCATCCTTAGTTTTAACTGTCGGGTGAAGAGCCAGGTACATATTTTCCTGTAAGACCATTTCATCCAAGCCATCAAAGTAGGGACGTTCCACAAGGCCATATCCTTGACCATGTCCACCTACACGGTTTTCAGGAGCAAATCCATTCTTAACCAGCCACTCATTGCAGGTAACAAAAACCTCACTTGCTTTTACACCGGGCTTGCAAAGACTGGCCATATAATCCTGAGCCTCAATTCCTGCTTTCATAATCTCCACCATTTCAGGTGCGGGCACTCCAACGCTGAAATAACGGTGAAGATCCGCATAATATCCTGTTAAAGCGGGTACCTCAAACAACACATTAACGATGTCCCCTTCTTCAATAATCTTATTCTGATAATGAAGAGCAAACATAGGACCCGCAAATCGCGATGTTCCAACAAAAATATTGGAAAGATATTCATCAGCACCCATTAGCATGGCAAGACGATATAAATCGGCACCCAACTCCCGTTCTAAGCGATTGGCGTAAACAAGAGACGGTATCGCATAAGCAGCCGCATCATGTAAACCACATGCATCCTGCAAAAATCTCAACTCTTCTTCAGATTTAACTGCCACCAGGTAGTCAAATTCATCGGTAACATCGACAGTTTCTGTTCCTTGCAAACCCTTGACTAGGTTATTATAGAATCCCGCTGTAATCAGGTTCACCCCGACAAAACCCAGCTTTTTGCAGCCCTTCTTTTGAATAACTTCAACGGCCTTATCCGCCGCAACGGCATCTGCATAGCAAGCATTGTTAAAGACCGGTACAGCAATATTATTGGTGAGGCCAATATCCCAGGGCACAGCCTTGCCACCCTCCGGGCCATGGCTAATCATGGTAAGCTCACCGTCTCTATCAAATAAAAGGTAGGTATAATGCAGGGAACGAAGCTCCGCAAACCAGCGAACATATTGGGAAAGCACTCCCTCATTTGCTTGAGTAACAAGGTAATCTAACTCCCGCTCCTCCATAAATTTTTTAGCCAAGGCCCAGCGTCGTTCCATTTCTGATTTTGAAGGTCTTCCCTGATAACGAATATTGTGTTCAATTTTAACCATATTTTTTAATTCCTCCTTTGTGTTATATTCTTACTGTTGTCATTGACTTAAATATTGCCTCTGCAGCTTCTAAGGTATTGGCCAAGCCCCCCATATCCTTTGTTATGGGACCATCATTTTGCAAATTATATTCCACAGCCTTTAATATTAATTGGGCTCCTCTTCGCAAATTATCATCGCCATGATCATTTCCAATGGTGTCCATTAAAAGACTGCCTGTGATAATGCTTGCCAGTGGATTAGCAAAGCCTTTACCAACCGCCCGAGGGAAGGTGCCATGATTTGGACGGAACTGGGGTGTTATCCCGCCTATATCTGCTGTTGGAGTAACTCCCATGCCACCTGTGAGATAGGCACCTACATCACCGATAATATCACCAATCATATTTTCGCAAGCCACCACATCAAAACGAGTCGGATCCTTTACAAAGTTTTCGGCGAGGGCGTCTACTTGGGCAAATTGCAATTCAATATCAGGAAAATTTGCACTGACTTCGGTGAAAATTTTCCGGTAAAAATCAAAGGATGCAACATTGCCATGTTTGTTACCTAGGGTCACCATCTTTTTGCCATCTTGGAGACGCCCATTGCGGCCCCGTGCAATTCTGAAGCAAGTATCTGCAAATTTTTCAGTAGTTTTTCGGGTAACCACGATTGTATCATAGGCCGCATCCTCACCAATCATGTATCCGGGACGCACATAAAACCCCTCGGAGAGTTGACGCACAAGCAGTACATCTATTTCATCCACATTTTTTAATGGGCAGTTCACGCCTTTGATCAGCTTCAACGGCCTTAACCCGATATTATTTTCCATACCGCTACGAAAATATTGTAAAATCTTCATACCTTCCTTATAACCGGGGTATTCAGATTTTGACATTTCCAGATCATAATGACCTGCAGAACCGCAAAACATAGCATCCGCTTTAGCCACTTCTTCTGTTAAACTATCCTCACACATCTTACCTGTTTTGACCGCATATTCAACGCCGGCCTCATAGTATTTAAAATCAAGTTTAAACCCGCCAAGTAACTGCTGGGCTGTCTCCATCGCTTTTACGCCTAAGGGAATTACTTCCTTACCTACTCCATCCAGAGGTATAACTGCGATTTTATAATTTTTCATCATAACTTCCTCCATAATTTCATCTTGGCTGCTGAGGTCCAAACTTTTTATAATAATCAAATCAACTAGCACTTGCTAAAAAATAAATCTTTTCTAATAGAAACATGAACCCCTTTTAGTTGATTTACTGCTTGAGTAATCGCAAAATCACCTGCAACACTTAAAAGAGAATAGGCCTCCAACTTACTTAAACCCTGATTGCTTTCAAGAAAATGAATCGCCTCCAAAGCGGCTAAACGGGCGGCCTCATTAAGATCACTGTGTAAGGCATGAACAATCCAACAAGTAGGGGTTTCCAACACAGGGTTATTGATTTTTAGATTCTTCTTGATTGAAAGTTGCAAAGTTGCATTCAGGTGGCCTTCAATAGCCGTACCATTAATTTCGCCATCACCCTGGGCAAAATGCGGATCCCCTGCCATAAAGAAGCCCTTGTCAACTTGAACGGTATAATACATTGATGTTCCGATAATAAAATTCCTATTATCTATATTGCCCCCGTAAATTCCAGGTAAACCCGTATTGACCTCTCCATGCTGATTCGGTGCCACCCCGGCTACTCCAATGTGTAAACGCAGTGGCACCCGAATATTAGCCAAAGCAAGTTTTCTTTGGTAGAGCCCCGGCTCCATCACTGCTCCAGGCCCCACTAGCTTGCTATCATACGGAAACATAAATTCTGCCTTTGCCCAGCCGGCATTTGTATCTGCCTTATAAATTACTACCTGCTGTTCACCTTTAAAATCCTGGTGAAGCAAACCTTTACCAACCATAAAGTTTGATCCGTAGTCCAAACGAGGTTGTAAATCCAAAACCTTACATTCCAGCACATCACCTTGTTTACAGTCTTCAATGGCTATTGGCCCTGTAATAATATGGCAACCTGGTGCTCTCTCCTTTACTTTTTGATATATTTCCCTAACACCCTCGTCCATCATTAAATCAGGGGCATCCCCTGCCCGATGGGATAACAGCTCCATGGAAACTATATCCCCGGAATGGATTGTTAAAGCAGGTTCTTTTGATTTGTCAAAATTACCCCATCTAACTGTATTAGG
>CAZCQT010000048.1:0-9635 GCA_964500905.1 uncultured Moorellales bacterium | reverse complement strand
AACCAAAAAATCTATCTTGCCCAGTTTTTTTGCCTCTTCTTCAAAAACCCTGATAAACTCTTGCCCAATAATTTTTCTCTTTTGTTCAGGGTTTTTTACGCCTTTTAACTTGGACAGAAATCTTTCCTGAGCATTAACCACTATTAAATTCATGCCAAAATGATCGTCAAAGGTAGATTTGACCTCCTTCGACTCACCTTTGCGCATTAAGCCGTGATCCACAAAAACACAGACCAATTGCTTACCAATTGCACGATTTACCAAAACAGCAGCTACTGCGGAATCCACCCCACCGCTGAGGGCACAAATAGCTTTTTTATCTTTAATTATAGAGCGAATCCTTGTTATTTCATTTTCCAGATAATTTTTCACATCAAAATCCGAATAATTATTCATTTATACCTTCCCCCTACAAATATATTTCGGGTTTTAAAACACAAACATCAGGTAACTGTCGGTATCTTTCTTGGTAATCCAAACCATAACCTACAATGAATACATCCGGAACCTTAAAACCATTATACTTTACGTCCACATCCACTTTGCGTCTTTCAGGCTTGTCCAGCAAAGTGCAAACCTCAACGCTTAAAGGTTGGCGAGCCTTAAGGTTTTCTAATAAATATTTAAGCGTTAACCCTGTGTCAACTATATCTTCAATAATCAAAACATGCTTGCCGGCTATATTACTGTCAAGATCCTTAATGATCATCACTGCCCCAGAAGAAACAGCGGAATCTCGGTAGCTGGAAACAGCCATAAAATCCAAAGCAACAGGAATAGACATTTTTCTTGACAAATCGGAGCAAAAAATAAAGGAACCCTTTAAAATGCAAACGAACAATAGATCTTTCCCCTCATAATCCTGAGATATTTTTGCCGCCAATTCTTTTACTTTCTCTTGTACAGCCGTATCTTCAATCAATACTTCCTGAATGTCTTCATGCATTTTTCTTCTCCCTTTGTTTGTTTAGTCAGATATACTGCTTTTTTATTTAGTTTTTTCCAATAACACGTAATTTCGAGGTTATATGACAAAAATCCTCTAAATATGAGTTATTTTATTATTGAACAGGGGGCTCCAGTTGGATTTTGGCAGGGTAATCTGTAATTTCAACTGTCATATAAAAACGATCCTCCGGTCTTGCTTTTAAATTTGCAGCTATTTCACCTTTGACTAATTCACCATTAGTTTTTAGCCACAAGGTATACTGAAAGCCAAACCAGTGCTTATTCATGAAGGAGTGATCCGGCTCAGACATAAAACTTAATTGATGTAGCTTTTGCCCATCATAATTGATCTTGCCCGTATAAACTAAGTTGTCAATTTTAGTGAATTTTAAGCTGGAAAGGGGATCAATTTCAATCATAAATAAATCTTGCTCAAATACCTGGTTACCGGGAATAGTCATCCATTTTCCCTTTTCTCCTGCTTTCAGATAAGTTGTATTCTCAATGTGATAAGCATCAATGGGAGTCCCTTGAATTACTCCAAACAAATGAAACCCTTCCTTGCCCCTTCTCTCACCTTCTATGGAGGAAATATTCCTTTCATGCCCGTTGGCAATCAATTTCAGCTCCACCTTATACCGATAGTTTTCCACCGTAGCCAATTTTTCAACGGTTTTAACCAATAATTCTTCCGGAACAATTTTAAGATAATTGTTCCAGTAATAATACCCACCATAACTAAATAAGATAATGGACATGGCTATTAAAAATGGTTTTAAGCGAACAAAAATGGTCATTTCTTTTCCCCCAATAATTCTTACTTTAAAATATTTTACTGGAAAAAATAAAAAATATGACCCTTTTTATTTGCTCAACAAGGGTTGGAGGAATCTCTAGTTAGCACTGATACATAGCTAAGATGCCCTCAAGATTCATATCCTTTGTCAAGGAACCGCTGGCTGTACTAAGAATATAGCCCCCTCCCGGAGATCCAATTTTGAGAGCGTCCTTGACAGCTTTTTCAACAAGACTAATATTATTTTGCCCCAAAAGTGCCGGATCAATATTGCCTATTAGGCAAAGTTCGTGTCCATATTGCTTTTTTACAGTCTCCAAATCCATACCTGCCGCCGGCTCTAAAGAATGGGTGCCGACAAAACCCAGTTTTTTAAGGTGGGGTAACAAAAACTCTATATTACCATCGCAATGAAGGATAATTGGTTTCTGGAAACTGTTCAGCTCTTTTAGAACTCTTTTGTAAATGGGATAGAAGAGTTTTTCCATTGTTTTAGGTGAAATCAAAGCTCCCCGGCTGGATGCCATATCATCTCCTATAATCAAGCCATGGGCACCCGTTTCCAGGGCCTTAGTGGCGAGTAGACATAAAAAATCCCCATAACCGTTAGCCAAATGCTTTATTTCCCGTTGGTTTCTAACTGTGGAAATTAAGAATTCATTAAAATTTAATAAGCTTGCCACTCCTTGAAAAATGCCATCGATTAAAGCAAAAACAAATAAATCGCTCCCCTTAACCCATTTTTCTATTTCCCTAAAATCAAATTGTTCTAATTTAGGAAATTGGTATTGATAGGCCTCATCAATTTTCCCTATAGCCGGCCCTGTAATTTGCCAATAATCATTTATTTTAACCAGTTTTCTGCCAAAAGGATCTACTATACTCGTATTTAACTCTTTTGTAAGATTAAGTGATTCAGATTCTATTGCTACGAAATCCATTTGCAGCTTATTTAAAGCCGCTTTTTTTTGTTCAAACTCAGATAATTTATGCTTTGGCACCAAGAGATCAATGATTTCTTGATCAATTAATAATTCGCCTCTGGGAACGCGATCCGATTTTTGATGATTGATAGCTTGCAGCATTCTGGTAATTTTCATTGTTTACTCCTTGAATATTAGTTATATTTGCTCAGGCTGCGGCGAAGCAACGAGTAGTGAAGATTTGTTTTTTTTGTTAGCCAAATAAACTCCATACAAAATCATACCAGCCCCAAACCAATGGAATAGCATTAAACTTTCCTTAAGCAGAAAATAAGAAAAGGTAGCGGAAAAAGCGGGAACCAAGTTTTGAAAAATAGCTGCACGACTGGGTCCAATGGAGGCAATCCCTTCATACCAAAAAACAAAACCAATAGCGGAAGCAAAAATGGCTAAAAAAGCAACCGCTCCAATAGTGATAATACTAATTTCCTGCCATTGTACCTGTCCTAATTGAGGCAAAGCCGAAACCCAAAGTATTAAAGCACCCAAACCACAGGCATAGGTTGTAGTCAAAAGACTACTCCATCGTTTAGCTGTAGCCTTCCCAATAAGGGTATATAGAGACCAACCAAAGACTGCAGCGGCCATTAACAAATCACCATGATTAAAGTTTAAGCTTAGCAAGGTGCCCAAGGAGCCCCTGGAAATAATAATAATTACCCCAATAATTGATAAGATTAGGCCTGCTATTTGTTTGTTGCTGATTGCTTCCTTTAGAAAAACTCCTGAAATTATGGTTGTAATAACAGGCCCCGTAGCAACTAAGAGGGAACCATTAACGGGGGAGGTATAAATTAAGCCTGTGAAAAACAAAATATTGTAAAAGGCTATTCCGGTTAAAGCGGCTCCCCACAGTAAAAGCCACTCTTTGGGATGTACCCAAGCTTGTTTCCCTTCCCTGGCAATTAAAAATACCAAAAGCACCAAAAAAGCCAATGTAAAGCGAAGAGCGGCCGCCACAGTAGGGTGA
Organism: uncultured Moorellales bacterium; assembly: GCA_964500905.1. GTDB lineage: Bacteria > Bacillota > DULZ01 > DULZ01 > DULZ01 > JBBAFB01. The sequence continues at coordinate 5,938 of CAZCQT010000048.1, read as the reverse complement.
AGCTCCAACACAACAAATTTGGCAGCCACAAAGGCTCCCCCCCAACAAACAGTTGAAGTTACCAACATTGCATAAATTTTAAAATTAAAGATTTTACTCATGATTATTCCCTCTATTCCTGATGACTCAACGGTTAGTCAGGGGAATCTTGTTTTCACCAATAGTCAAAAGGTGGTCGGTAGCAGCTAAAGGGTGGATAAACAGTAGCCCTTCCGATTGGATTCACAATAACACCGCTATAGCCCATTATAATACGCCTAACTCCTATTTTTTTGAGTTCTGAAGGTAGAATAAAAAACTGTGCCTAAAATCAACAGGCCTCCGGCTATTTCTTTGAAGCTTGGTATTTCCCCTATCAAGATTATTGCTAAAATAATACCATAAACAGGCTCCAAATTGGAAATAATGCCTGCTGTATAAGTCCGAATATTTTTAAGACTTCTGATGAACAAGGTATGGGCTATACCTGTAAAAACTATACCCAGCAAAGCCAGTAGCAAAATATCATTAATTTGAAACGCCGGCCTGTACAAAAAATAAAAAGGGATTAAAGCAAACATGGCTACCATTTGTTCATAAAAAGCAATTACGGTGCTGGGGTAAGCTTGAGCGAATTTACGATTGAGGATGGATAAAATGGCATAGGTAAAGCCAGATACCAGACCAAATAAAACACCCTGAAAAACCTGACTGCCCAGTTCAAATTTAGGAATTACAAAAGCCACCCCGCCAAAGGTTATCAACGCTACAAGAACATCAACTGTTTGTAACTTTTCCTTAAAAAAAAGCGGTTCTAAAAAGGTAACAAAAATAGGAAAGGTAGCAAATGTTAATAAACCGATTGCCACTGTTGACAGTTGAATTGACTGAAAAAAAGCACTCCAGTGTACGGCCAAAACAAGGCCCATGATGGTTAAATAATAATAGTCCTGTTTTTTATTTAACCTTATGCTTTGCTTTAGGTATAAAATCAGCAACCCCAAGAAAAGACTTGAAAAAAATACTCTGCCTAATACAATAATAGCTGCAGGCAAGAAAAGTAGTTTTCCAAAAAGTCCGGCCACTCCAAATAAAAATACCGCTAAATGTACTTCCGTCAAGCTTTTTGCTTTACTATCCATCTTGGCTTCCTTTACTTTAAACTTTTATATAATAACAATTATATAACAAAAAACCTCCCATGTAAGGAGGCAAAAGAAATTTAGTGCTTTTTTAACTGTTTAACACCTTAACAATGCGAGCCTCAAGTTCCACCAAAGAAAAAGGCTTTGTTAAATAATCGTCTGCCCCCAGTTTCAAACCCTCTGCAATACTTTCTTCTTCTTTCTTTTTGGAAAGTATAATAATTTTCATGGGACAGTTAGAAATGCTTTCTTTTATCTGCTTGCAAACTTCAAAACCATCAATGTCGGGTAAAATAAGATCAAGTATTACCACATCCGGGCAGAACTCCTCCGCCAGCTTGAGGGCTCTTCTGCCGTTCTCGGCAGTAATAATGTTATAGCCAGCACGGGATAATCTGTCTTTTAGCAGCTCTAAAATTGCCGGTTCATCATCAACCAGAAGTAAGGTTTTTTTCTGTTCTTTAGCAACCATCTCCTCGTTAAAAACAACTACTCTATTCCGCCCCAGCTTTTTGGCCTGATACATGGCAGCATCCGCATTGCAAACTAATTGTTCATCGGTTATGTTGCTGTCTTCCACCTGTGCAATTCCTGCACTAAAGGTGGCCTTAATACTTATATCACCGACAGTTATAATCTCCTGAGCAAAGCCTACTCTTAATCTATCTACAACAGCATAGGCTTTTAATTCCGGAGTGTCCGGCAATAATATGACGAATTCTTCGCCCCCATATCTATACAGACTGTCACATCGCCGGATATTTCCTGCTAAGTAGGCAACTAACTTTTTTAGAACAAAATCCCCTGTCTGATGTCCATATTTATCATTAACTGCCTTATAGTGATCTATATCAACAAAAGCTATTGAAAATACAATTCCATTACGCCTATGTCTGTCTAATTCTTCAATAATACGCAAATTAAAGTAATATCTGGAATAAGCATCTGTTAGCTCATCCTTCAGCAGCTTCTCCCTATAACTACTGGATCTTCGCAAAATCGTCTCTACCCTAGTCAGTACCTCATCAATCACAAACGGTTTTGTTATATAATCATCTGCACCGGCTTTCATACCTTTAATTTTATCATCAATGTTAGTGATGGCACTAAGAAAAATCACATGGATATCGGCGTATTCCGGCTCCCCTTTAATGGCGGACAACAACTGGTAACCATCAATTTCTGGCATCATAATATCCAGCATAATGATATCGGGTCTGATAATGGCAATTAAATCAAAGGCGGTAGTGGAATCATCGCAAATATAAACATCATACCCTTCTATGGTCAAAGCGTTTTCCAGGAGCTTCAAAATCGTCAAATCGTCATCTACTAACAAAATTTTACCTTTATTAGATGGGTTTAGGTATTTCTTGGTCAAAAAATTATACATATCCACTGTTTTGGGTTTGGAGGTACAGCCAATTCTCTCTTTTATACCATAGATTTGCTCCTGAATACCTTTAATAATATCTGAATCTAAATTAGACTCTAATTCTAATATTGCTTTAAGCTCCAACTCCCATTTTCGGCCTATGGAGGCCAGATACTCAATACCCAAGGTAGAAGCTGTACCGTTAATGGCATGAAAAAATTTTAAAATAGTTTGGGCGTCCTCAAAACCGCATTCTGTTCCGCATAAAATTAACAGCCTTTCTATTTCCTCAATTTTAAGGCAGAGATCATCATAAAAAGCTTTTTTTACGGTTTGCATCAAGGCGTCAATCTGCTTCTTTTCCATTAAAAAGACCTTCTTCCTTGTTTAGGGTGATCATCAGCATATTACCTGAGTGCTCGATACTCCTTACCTCTATTCCTTTATTTCTTAAAACCACAAAAAGGTATTCTATTAGCTGCTCATCACTATTAAGCACCATCTTAGCCTTCAACATTCCATTAAGTGCTTTTCTCACCACTTTTACCAATTGTTCGGGCTCAAAAGGCTTTACTAAATAATCTGAAATACCAGCCTTGAAAATATCCTTTTTGTTTTCATAGGCACTGGATATAATTATGGGTGTATCCACAGTAGTGGAGTTGCTTTTTAGTTCCTTGAGTACATCCCAGCCATTCATTTGGCCTTTTAAGAAAATATCTAATATAAACAAACTGTAACTGTATTTTTTAGCAAGCTTGATTGCTTCCTCACCGTTATCTATGGAATGCATCTCCACATTTTCGTCCTTAAGTATTTCTTTGATAAGCTTTACCATGGCGGCATCATCTTCTACAATAAGAAGTAGCCCCTGATCTGTGGCATAAATACCATAATCCTCTTTGATAACCTCCCCTTCCATTTCCTCATTCGCAAGTGTAGGAACGGAAAAGTAAAAGCTACTGCCTTGGCCATAAATTGATGTAAACCCCATTTCCCCTCCGTGGGCTTCGACAATTTCTTTGCTAATGGCTAGACCTAGCCCGGTCCCGCCGATTCTTCGTTTTTCATCATTATTTGCCCTGTAAAATTTAGAAAAAACCTTGTTTCCTACATCGTCGGAAATGCCTAAACCCTGATCAGTTACACTAATATGGGCACTGCCTTTAGCCTCGGACAAATCTACCCTTATCTTCCCCCCGTTGGGAGAATATTTTATCGCATTAGAGAGTAAATTGGATACAACCTGCAGTATTTTATCCCGGTCACAAAAAACCTTCAAAGAATCACTATTATCCCTGTTAAAAACAATTTCGTGTTTTTCGCTGCTGTTAGCAAAAATCTTTATTGCTTCCCGGATGATTTCATCCATAGAGTTGTATTGCCGATCAAGCTCTCCCTTCCCGCTTTCCATCTTTTGAATATCAAGAAAATCATTTATTAGATTCGTAAGTCTTTTTGACTCGGAATTAATGATACCTAAGTATTCCTGATGACTCTCCTTGGGAAGCTTTCTAGTAAGCAAAAGCTCAGAGAAACCCATAATACTGCTCATGGGAGTTCTTAATTCGTGGCTGACTGTACTTATTAGCTCCAGCTTCAACCTGTCTACTTCTTTTTGGTGGGAAACATCCCTTACAACCATAACTCTGCCGTAAGCTTTTCCTGAAGCACTTATACAGGGATTGGAATACAAGTTAAGAAATCTTTTTACCGGACTTGTTTGCTCTAAATCTACAGCATATCTGCTTTCCATATCCTTGGTTAAGCCAACCAGCTTAGAAAAAGTTTCATCCTTGTTATTAATACCCGTTAACATGTTTCTAATAAAAAGCTCTGTTCCAAAGCTGGTTTCATTTTTTAAATAAAAATTATCTTCCAAATAATCATCTTGATTATAATCATAATAGCTGAATAAATCCTTCCAAGCTTCATTTATAAAGGTTATATTGCCCCTTAAATCAAACATAACTACTCCCCCTCCCAGGGAGTCTATAATGGCTTGCAAGGTTTCTCTTTGCTCCAAATATTTTTCGTTTTCTTCTTCCAACTGGGCGTTAAGCTCCTCTATAACAGCATTTTGTTCCTCCAATGAGTATTGCTGCTCTGTCAATTGCAAATTAATAGCTTCCAACTCTTCATTTGCGGCTAATAGCTCTCTTTCTGTACTTTTTCTGTCTGTTATATCAACAAAGGTAACCACTGCACCTATGATTTCACCCTCATGAACCTGGGGATAGGAATAATATGCTGCAGGAAATGCGGTTCCGTCAGCCTTCCAAAGTACCTCATCTTCCACATGTACACCTTCACCCAGCCTGAAGGCTTGAAATATTTGACACTCTTCCAGAGAAAGAGGAGTTCCATCTGCTTTTTGATAATGGATCTGCCAATGCATGTTTTTACCAAGCAACTCTTTTTCATCTTTGTAGCCCAAAATCTTCAAGCAACCGGCATTGCAAAAGGTGCAATTTCCCTCGGTATCAATACCATAAATTGCTTCGGCAGCAGAATCCAAAATTAATCTTAGGTCCTCCTTAACTCTTCGGAACTCCTGCTTTTGCTCCCGCTGCTTGTTGATATTTTTAAACAGCAAAAAGCTAATTGCTAAAAGTAAAACAACAATGGCAAAAAGTATCCCTACCAGAGTCGCTTCTTTTTTCTCAAGCTGAACCCTATCTGTAATATCATTATTAATTGAAACTAGAAATGTTTCGTTTTGTCCAACGTAGGGGAAGGAATGTATTTCTACCGTTCGGACATCACCATTAGCCAGAGTATGTTGCAAAATAAAATCGACTAATTCCCCACTTTTTTGCTTTTGTAATAATGCTTTCTGCTCTTCATCTGTCAAACCATTAAGTTCCTGTATGCCCATGGATTCCAATTGTTCAACTGTATAACCATAAAACTCGGCAGCGGCACTGTTTGCATGTAAAATTTCGCCCGTTTCCGAATCTAATATAAGTAACATTGCACTATGGCTTTCAAAAATATTATAAAAATCAATATCCCCCGCATGTGTATGCCCAGTTTGTGGGGCCCCGATTAAAAGAAAGCCTAGCAGCAGTAAACCAATAAAAAATTTTCCTGTTTTAGTTGTTATCTTCATTTATCATCACCTAGGATTTCTTCAACCTTTAATAATAGTTCCATAGGACTAAAAGGCTTGGAAATGTAATAATCCGCCAAGGCCGCTTTAGCCGCATCTTTGTCTGCTTGCTGGCCCTTCGCCGTCAAAATTAAAACTATAATATGTTCTAAGCCGGGATCAGTTTTTATTTGCTTACACACTTCATAGCCTGTTAACCCCGGCATCATTACATCCAGGATGGCTAAGTCCGGCTTTTCTATTTTGACCAGCTCTAGAGCATCAAGACCATTATCGACCTCAAGTATATCATAATTGCCAATTTTCAGGGTTTCCACTATCAACATC
>CAZCQT010000047.1:0-9660 GCA_964500905.1 uncultured Moorellales bacterium | reverse complement strand
TCTTTGTAATTATAACGGATATAAAAATTAAAATCAAGAAAAAATCTTGAATTGACAAGGGTTTTACCAGATATTTTCTACCTCCTTCGCCAATCCTCCAAAATTCGCTGTAAATCCCCTGCTAATCTATCTGCCAGGGGCATAGACTTTCCCCCGCTGTTATAGAATCTTTTACCTTTTTCTTTGGTGGCCAAGACCCTTTCCCTTAGCTCCCGGGCTGGGATTCGTATTCCACCCTTTCCCCAAACTATTTGTTGCTCCAGGCGATCGGAGGTTGCCACAGCCACTCCAATACCCTTGGGAAGATTATAAATTAGCTTTTCAATTACCCCGTCGGCTGTTTCTCCCTGCCGAGAATAAATAACCTTTACTCCCTTTTCAATATTAAAGGATTCCTCCCCTTTGACCTGGTGAGCATCAAAAACCAGAATTATTTCCTCGTCGCTATAGCCTTGAAAATTCGCCAGCATTTCCAGAAGCATTTCCCTGGCGTGGGCTAAATCCGTTTCCCGGATTGTTTCAAATTCCGGCCAGTTGTTAATTATATTATAGCCATCAACAATCAATACTTGCAGGGTATTCATGATGTTTCAAAACGCTGGCGTGCCCCCTCATAAAGGGCCACAGCAGCCGCCACCGATGCATTAAGGGAATTTATTTGCCCTTTCATAGGTATCTGAACCAGAAAATCACAGTTATCCTTGACCAGACGACTAAGCCCTTCACCTTCGGTGCCCACCACCAAAACCAAAGGCATTTTCCAGTCCAAATTATAGATGCTCTCCTTTGCTGCCCCATCTAAACCCACTATCCACATGCCTTGCTTTTTTAATTGCAGTAAGGTTTGCGAAAGATTGGAGACCCTGGCCACGGAAACATATTCCATGGCCCCGGCTGAGGTCTTTCCTACAGTCGCGGACAGGGAAACGCTTCTTGCCTTGGTAATAATTACTCCATGGGCTCCCATAGCATCAACCACCCTTAAAATGGCCCCCAAGTTATGCGGATCTTCAAGGTGATCTAAAGCCACAACTAAGGGTTGTTCTCCCTTTTCTTTGGCCTTTTCTAAAATATCTTCGATTGATGCATAGCTCTTGGGAGACACATAAGCAAGAACTCCCTGGTGTTTGCCGCCTTCTGTCAACTCATCCAGGCTTTTGCGGGAGATCCTTTGCACGGGGACTCCGTGTTTTTTTGCCAAACTAACTATGGGCAAAAAGCTTCCTTCCAGTTCCGCCACCAGCACCTTATTTATTTCTCTGCCACTCTTTAAAGCTTCTATAACCGGATTTCTACCATAGACAATATCAGACATTTACTCACCCCATCGGGTTATTTAATTTATACTACCTTTTTACGTCGGCTATTCCTGTTTAACTACTGGTATTTGTTGCCCTGCTTTTAATAATGGCCGCCCGGCCGCAAGAAAATTCACCTTCATAACAAATACCCGCTGTTTCGCAAGTAGGCCCTGCTTTTGCAAATAAAACAGGGGCCACCTTTTTTACCTCCATTAACATTAATCGTCCCAAATGCCGAATTTCCCATTGTGCTCTTTGACAAAGGCGGTGTTCAAAAAAGTTTAATAAACTGCGGGCATTAAAGGTAAACACTATCTTGGTCTCACTGGCTTGAGGCAGCACGAAACGAGCGTCCTCCTTGGGAACCAATTCTACTAATTTTTGATAGGCCTGATTGATTTCCTCCATCGTTTCTTTAAAAACAGCCAAGCCCTCGGGGTTTCTTTTCACGCTGGGAGGAATAATGTATTCAAAGTTTTTTTCTAAAACATATCTTTGAGATTGCTGAGAATAAGAGGCAATTCTGTGTCTAACCAGCTGATGAGATAAGGCTCTGCTGATTCCCTCCACTGCAAAAGTAAAGTTAGCATGTTCTAAAGGTGATAAATGACCTGAGGTGATCAGCTTTTCTAACAATTTAAGCTCCTCTTCCCTGGTGAATCTCTCCAATAAGGTTTCCGCTCCCACTGCAGAGTAGCATAGGCGTGCAGCTGCCGCTACGGTTCTTTCCGGGTTGGGGGTATAATTAATCAGCTTTACCTTCACTCTTATCCATCTCCTCTGTGCCTGCGAAATGCTTTATGCCACCCAAAAGCTGATACAATCTATCAGTTTGACCACTTAAATATAAATAACCGACTAATGTTTCAAAACCGGTACTATAACGATAGTTTAACATATCAGCGTTTTTTGGTATATGGCCGGATTTAGCATTTCTACCGCGACGAACTAATGTTTTTTCTGCCTCTGTAAGCAAGGGTTCCAGCCCTTTTATGAATCCAGCTTGAAAATCAGCATTAACCAAAGCTGTGGCTCTATAGTGCAAATCCTTAGCCTTGGGAATTTCATCATTTACCAAGGTAAGGCGGATATACAGCTCGTAAACCGCATCCCCAATATAGGCTAAAACTAAGGGAGATAAGGTGTCAGGATTTGGACAAAAATCTATATTTTCTAACAAGTTTTTCACTGCCCTTTCTTCCAACGAACTCCGTGGGGAGTATCTTCCAGCACAATTCCCAGTTTATTTAAACGGTTTCTGATTTCATCCGCTATCTGCCAATCCTTTTTAGCTCTCGCTTCCTGCCTCAGATCAATAGTTAATTGGATTAAACCTGCCAGCAATGCTTCATTTCCCTCACCAATTTGCTTGTTTTCTTCCGCAATAGAAACTCCCAGTACCTGTTCCATTAATTCTTCCAATAGTTGAGTAGCATGCTTTAATTGCATTAAAGCATTTGACTCTGCAGCCAGGTTTTCTAAATTAGCAAAGCTATTGCATTCCCGGCAAAACTCGAAAACGAATCCCAAGGCCTTAGCTGTGTTAAAATCATCATTCATAGCCAACATAAACTCTTGCTTACATTCTTTCGCTTTTTCGGTAAGCAGTTCCTCCCCAGTGTTTTGTTTTATGGCCATATTTTCCCCTAAAAAGTGTATTTTTTCCTGCAGCAGCTGCCAGGTTTTTTTAATTCTGTCCAGAGCCTTCTGGCTTTCCTTTAGCTTTTGGTCATCAAAGTCCAGGGGGCTTCTATAATGAGTCTCCAATAAGAAAAAACGAACCACTTCTGCAGGAAATTTCGCCAAAATATCTCTTACCAAAAAGAAATTTCCCAGAGATTTTGACATTTTAGCTTGGTTGACAGTGATAAAACCATTATGCATCCAATACTTTGCGAAATGGCCTCCTGTTCCCGCCCTGGACTGGGCAATTTCATTTTCGTGATGGGGAAAAATTAAATCAGCTCCCCCTCCGTGGATATCAAAATCCGCCCCCAAGTATTTTAAAGACATCACAGAGCATTCTATATGCCAGCCCGGTCTGCCTAAGCCCCAGGGACTACCCCAGGCAATTTCTCCTTCCTTTGCCTTTTTCCAAAGAGCAAAATCTAAAGGATCTTCTTTTTTTAAATCTATTTCCACCCTTGCCCCTGATTGCAACTCATCCAAACTACGGCCAGAAAGCCTTCCGTATTCTTTAAAGGAACGCACCCTAAAATAAACATCCCCATCAACCTCGTATGCTACCCCTTTGGTGATTAAAGCGGAAGTCAATTCAATGATTTCTTGAAGATTCTCACTTACACGGGGGTGATAATCCGCTTTTAAAACATTTAAAGCCTCGGCATCCTGAAAAAATTCCTTAATATACTTTTCGGCTAAAGCCAGGGGCTCAATCTTCATTTCCTTGGCCTTATTAATTATTTTATCGTCAACATCGGTAAAATTCTGAACAAAAATGACCTCGTAACCCAAAAAACTAAAATAACGGCGTACCACATCAAAAAATACCAAGGGCCTGGCATTTCCCAGATGTATATAATTATAGGTTGTAGGCCCGCAAACATAGATTTTTACTTTACCTTCTTCCACCGAAACAAAGTCCTCTTTACTTTTGGATAAGGTATTATAAATCTGCATAGGTTTTCCCCTCCAATTCTTCTACTCTTTTTTCCAGTCTCTCAATATTTTTTTGTAAAGAGAGAATCATCTCTGCAACCGGATCCGGCACCAAATCATGTCTCAAATCTATATCTAACATATCCGTACTGGGAATATTTTTTCCGTTGCGAACAACTACTTTCCCGGGAACCCCCACAACTGTACAATTATCAGGCACATCCCTTAAAACCACTGAACCTGCTCCCACCTTAACATGATTACCAATAGTAATACTGCCTAATACTTTGGCACCTGTGCTAATTACTACATTGTTGCCAATGGTAGGATGCCTTTTACCCTTTTCCTTGCCTGTTCCGCCTAGGGTTACGCCTTGGTAGATTGTTACATTATCCCCTATCTCCGCCGTTTCTCCAATTACTACACCCATTCCGTGATCAATAAACAAACCCTTCCCAATGACTGCACCGGGGTGAATTTCTATACCTGTTAAAAAGCGACTCAATTGTGAAATAAAGCGGGCTAAAAAGAAAATTCTTTTTTTATACAACCAATGGGCTTGCCGATGGAAGAACATAGCATGAAGACCCGGGTAGGTAAAGATCACCTCGAAAATATTCCTTGCGGCCGGATCTCTGTCAAAGATTACTTGAATTCCTTCTTTAAATCGTCGAAACAAGGGATATCCCCCCTTTAACAATTTTGTTCCTGTAGGCAAATAAAAAACCCGATCCCTGGACAGAGACGGGGTTTAATACGTGGTTCCACTCTGATTAAAACAATTGCAGCAATTGCTTATCTCATAAAAATAACGGTTTTGGCCGGGGTAATCTACTGGAAAATTCAACTACCCATTCAAGAGTGCACTTCAGCAAAAACCTTAACCTAAATCGCTTACAGCCAACGGCGATTTTTCTCTGCCGGGAATCTTTGCCTACTTTACTCTATCATCACTTTGTTTTTATTGCTTTTGAATTATTATACTCAGGGTTTTTCTAACTGTCAACGGGTATTGAAACAGGGCGGCCCTTGTCTAAAGAAAAGCTTGAAATCGCCTTGCTATTTCGTCTTTGCCCAAAATAGGAATAATATCATGCAGCTCCGGTCCGTGCGTTTGTCCCGTTAAAGCTACCCTAATGGGCATAAATACCTTTCTGCCTCCTAAACCCAATTCTTTGGAGGTTTCCTTGAGTAATTTTTTTACCTGGGCACTTTCCAGATTTTCTTCTGTACTGATTTTATCTAAAAAGAGCTGTAAAACGCCCGGCACCTGTTCCTCCTCTAAAACCAGCTTGGCTTCATCGTTTTCCGGCTTTATTTCTTCAGCAAAGAAAATTCCCACATGATTTTTCACATCGCTGATAAAAGGCAAGTAATCCTGAACGGCAGCCACTATTTTGGTTGCTTGTGCCTGTTTTTGCTCATCTATTATTGTGGGCAAATAGCCCTCCTTTTGCAAATAGGGAATGGCTAGAGCCGTTATTTTTTCTATCGGTGTTTTCCGAATGTAAAAACCGTTAATCCAGTTAAGCTTTTCTACATCAAAAACCGCCGGATTCCTGGCAACCCGATCTAAAGAAAAATGCTGACACAACTCCTCCATACTAAAAATTTCTGCTTCTCCCTCAGGAGACCAACCCAAAAGGGCTAAAAAATTTACCAGTGCTTCCGGCAAATAACCTGTTTCTTTATACTGCATAACAGAGGTGGAACCATGCCTTTTACTCATCTTAGTGCGATCTTTACCTAAAATTAAAGAAATGTGGGCAAAAACAGGCTCCCGGAAGCCCAATGCCTTGTATACTAAAATTTGCCTAGGGGTGTTGGATAAATGTTCCTCCGCCCTGATTACATGACTTATCTTCATTAGGGCATCGTCCACAACCACAGCAAAATTATACGTAGGTATACCATCTGATTTAATAATTACGAAATCCCCTATGCCATCGCTCTCAAAGGAAACATCCCCACGAACCAAATCCTTAATTACAATCTTTTCTCCCTCAGGCACTTTGAAGCGAATCACGGGTTTTCTTCCCTGCTGGAGATATTCTGCTTCTTGTTCGGGAGTAAGGTGACGACAATTACCAAGATATCTGGGCATTTCTCCTTTTGCCAACAGACCTTGTCTTTGATCCTCCATTTCCTCTTCTGTGCAATAACAACGATAAGCCTGACCACACTTTAGCAGACTTTCTACATATGGCTGATAATCAGCCAATCTTTCTGTTTGCCTATAGGGACCAAAGGGTCCCCCTTTATCCGGTCCCTCGTTCCAATCAATGCCCAGCCATTTTAAAGAATCTAAAATATTGACTTCGGATTCTAAGCTAGATCTTTCAAGATCTGTATCCTCAATTCTCAGGATAAACTCTCCGCCCATTCTTTTAGCGTAAAGATAATTAAACAAAGCGGATCTGGCTCCCCCGATATGTAACGGCCCTGTAGGGCTGGGTGCAAAACGAACTCTGATTTTATCCACAAATAAATCCTCCTTGTAGTTGATCGGTCGGTCAATTGTTCAAAATACACGCTGCTCTGTATACGTTGGGGATGCCGAAAATCATGGCTCTAACGCTTAAAAAATTGCGGCTATTTTTTTGAATGATCAATTAACCGAACCGAGTGCCGATGTTTACTTAAAAGGAACATCAACACATTTTTATTACAAAAGCATTATATATCTTGTTTATTTGCCCTGCAAACTAATTTTCTTTGAGACTGACTACCACCTGAGAAGCCATTCCTTCCCCTCTTCCGATGGCACCTAGTTTTTCCATCGTGGTGGCCTTTAGGTTAACCGAATCGGGGTTAATTAAAAGCACCTCCGCTATTTGTTTTTCCATTGCTGCCAAGTAACCTGCCATCTTAGGTTCTTCTGCAATAATAATCCCATCCACATTATTTACAGTAAAGCCCAAGGACCGAAGTTTTACCATAACGGTTTTTAATAATTTTAAACTAGAGATTCCCTTATAAGCTGGATCGGTATCGGGAAAATGTCTCCCAATGTCTCCAAGGCCCGCTGCACCCAGCAATGCGTCCATTAAAGCATGTAACAGCACGTCCGCATCAGAATGGCCTTGCAGTCCAAGGCGAAAGGGCAGGGATACGCCTCCCAAAATCAACGGCCGCCCTTCGACAAAGCGGTGAACATCAAAGCCAATTCCTACTCGCATGATTTTTCCCTCCTCCCTAGGATAGCCTTTGCCAAAGCTAAATCCTCCGGGGTAGTCAGCTTAATATTGTCATACTCTCCCATTACTACATAAACGGGTTTGCCCAGCTTTTCCAAAAGGCCCGCATCATCGGTTGCAGTTAACCCTTGCTGTTGTGCTAATTGATAAGCCTCCACCAGCCAATCCTTGCGAAAAACTTGGGGGGTTTGGATTGACCACAAATTTTCCCTATTCGGTGTGGAAGTAACCAGGCCCTGCTTGTCACAAACTTTAATAGTATCCTTCACCGGTACACCGGGAATGGCGGCCCCTTTGATTTGGGCTACTTTAACCACCCTTTCCAATAAATCTGCAGTGAAAAGTGGTCGTACACCATCGTGTACGACCACCAAGGAAGAATCCGAGCTTATTTCCTTTAAGCCCTCGTAAACAGAATGGCTTCTCTCCTGTCCCCCAGGAACTATTGCCCTTAGTTTTTCCGTAGGCTGCCTGCTCACCAATTCCATTACATAATTTATATTTTCCGGATCAACTACTAAGACTATCTCTTGGATCAAACTGCAAGCCTCAAACAAAGCAATAGTTCTGATAATTACCGGAGAACCGGCTATTTCTAAGTACTGCTTTGGAATATCACCGCCCATGCGAAAACCCCGGCCGGCAGATAAAATAATTGCGGCCGTTTTAGACACCGGTTCGCACCTCCATAGGTAATTGTGAATTTCCCCTATAAACCAACTTTGGCTTACCAAAAATCATTCGACCCGCCGCTGTTTGTAGCACACTGGTAACTACAACGGGAATAGTTTGGCCTATAAAACGCCTGCCATTTTCTACTACAATCATGGTGCCGTCATCCAGGTAACCTATCCCCTGACCCATTTCTTTACCATCCTTAATAACCTGGACTTCCATTTCCTCCCCTGGAAGTACCACCGGCCTGATAGCATTTGCCAGCTCATTAATATTTAATACCTTTACGCCCTGTAGCTCCGCAACCTTATTTAGATTGTAATCATTGGTAATTATATCCCCATGAATTTCCTGAGCCAAACGTACTAATTTAGAATCCACCTCTTGAATTTCAGGGAAGTCCTTTTCCCCAATCTTAACCTTCACATTCAGTTCCTTACGAATCTTGTTTAAAATATCCAAGCCCCTTCGGCCTCTGTTTCTCTTGAGTGCATCGGAAGAATCCGCGATGTGCTGAAGCTCTTCTAAAACAAAGTTCGGAATTAGCAAAGTGCCGTCAATAAAGCCGCTTTTACAAATATCAGCAATTCTGCCATCAATGATGACACTGGTATCCAATATTTTAAAGTGGTGAGGCCTTTCTCCGCTTTTTACGGTTTTATCTTTGCCTCCCCGCCAGCTGGAAAAAAAAGAAGTTAAATCTTCCCTCTTTTTGGTACCCATACTCCAACCTAAGTAACCCAAAATTAAGCTTGCTACAATTGACAAGTAGGGTCCCACATAGGGAAATCGATAAAAAGAAACGCCTAATAAATTGGCTATTATAAGTCCGATAATTAAACCCATCGCACCCCCAAATATATCCTGAGCCGGGGTCTTATTCAATAAGGCTTCAAACCATTTAGCAATCTGGACCACCCCGGAAATAATAGGGAATGACACACTATAACCTAATAAAGCAACTACTATGGTCCCCAGAATAACTAAGGACCATTTAACGCTTGGTCCCGGGCCGATCCAATAGGGCATTAATTTTACTCCCAAGGAAAAACCTAAAGAGCCAATACCAAACATAATTAAAATGCGTGCAATCTTTTTTAGCATTTTTGTTTTCACCTCCTTTCCTAGTTTTGCATTTTATCTATTTCATTATACAATTAATTGGAAATTGCCGCAAGGATAGCATTGCTAATATTTCTATATTATTAAAAAAAGAAGGCACCAGTGTTACCGGCACCTTATGCTTAATTTTTGTTATTCACGCCAATGCCCCTTCCAGCCAACTTTCAATTTTTTGCTCCTCCATTCCTTTAGCCAGCATTAGCTCGCTAATTAAAATCTGTCGGGCATTGTCAAGCATTTTTTTCTCACCGGTAGACAAGCCTTTTTCCCTGTCTCTGGAATAGAGGTTTCGCACAACCTCGGCCACTTCAAGAATGTCACCGGTTTTTATTTTTTCCATATTGGCACGATACCTTCGGTTCCAATTGGAGGACATCTCGGTATCTCCATGTTGCAATACATTTAAAACATCTTTAAATCTTTCCTCATCAATAACATCTCTCAAACCACTTTCTTCAACATTATCTAAAGGAATCATGACTCTCATTTCGCCATTGGGTATACGCATTACATAGTATTCACGCATTTCTCCCAGAATCTCTTTCTTTTCGATGGCCTCAATGATTCCGGCACCATGCATGGGGTAAACTACTCTATCGCCTATTTTAAACAAACTTCCACCTCCCTAGATGCATATATCTAATTATAGCAAAGAAAGCTCCCCCAGTCAAAAATTTTATATTATATCACAGCCATTCCTAAGTTGTAAAGCAATGAAAAAAAATTACTTTAACTAGGCCTGTTAT
>CAZCQT010000046.1:0-9716 GCA_964500905.1 uncultured Moorellales bacterium | reverse complement strand
GAAAAGACTACCCATTTTTTTGGTGCTCCTGTGGCATATCTTTTAACTGCTCAACTGCCTGATTTTGAGCAATATGATTTAAGTTCATCCAAATGTTGGATTTATGGCGGAGCACCTATGACAAAGGAACAGGTGCTTTTAGTGCAAAGTAAATACCCGGGTAATATAGTCAGCGTTTATGGACTTACAGAAAGCGGGCCAAATGGTGTTGCCCTTTATCCTGATGAACATCCGAAGCGGGCTGGCACTATCGGCAGAAAAGGTGTTGTTAATGTAGACACGAAAGTCGTTAATGAAGATGGAAAAGAGGTTTTACCCGGGGAAATAGGTGAAATCATTATGCGTACCCCCAGCGTAATGAATGGTTATTGGAATAATCCAGAGGCAACAGCTGAAACTATAAAAGATGGCTGGCTTTATACAGGAGATCTAGCGAAGGTCGATG
This sequence comes from uncultured Moorellales bacterium, assembly GCA_964500905.1. Lineage (GTDB taxonomy): Bacteria > Bacillota > DULZ01 > DULZ01 > DULZ01 > JBBAFB01. The sequence continues at coordinate 9,271 of CAZCQT010000046.1, read as the reverse complement.
AGGATGGGTATATGACTATTGTTGATCGCAAAAAAGATATTGTTATCAGTGGAGGTGTAAATATTTATCCTCAGGAGGTAGAAGCAGCCTTAAGGCAGCTTCCAGGTGTAAGTGATGTAACTGTTATGGGTATTCCACATCCTGAGTGGGGCGAATCGGTTTTGGCTTTAATAGTACCTGGGGACCAAAAACCGAGTGAAAAGGAAGTTAAAGAATTTCTTGCGGAAAGAATAGCAAGCTATAAGATACCTCGTTTAATAGAGTTTGCCACTGAAATACCACGTAATTCATCTGGAAAAGTATTAAAGCATAGAATAAAAGCAGAATATAGTAAGAAACTGTGATTAGTAAAACATGAAAGCAAAAACTTTGTAGCCATGCAGTAGCATAAATAAAGACACAATTTTTAGGTTTCCTCTATAAGTTAAGGTGCTTACAGGTTATATTTGATTTTGTCGATTGTTAAAAACCATCGAGCGAAAATATTTCGTTTGATGGTTTATTTTTGCTTTGCTTGTTAAGCCGATCTAATAGTATCAGTAGTTATTTAGAAAAAATGAAAATGTATTTTTTGCAAACAACAGCAGGTTTAACAGGTACGTAATTTTATGTCTGTCAAAAATTTATTAATTGGGGAATTTGGAAGTGTTAGAAATCAAGACACCGTAACTGAACTTATTTTTTTAAATGTAAGCCTAATCGAATTAAAATATGAAACGCACCTTATTTTAAATAAGCAGGGAAAGGATCCGAATCTTTAGAATACTCTTATTAATATTCTAAAATGTATCTTTAATTGAGAATACAAGCGGAAGGAGCAAAGGTTTATTTTCATCAAAGTCGAATTACTGGGCTAAGGCTTAAAGTAACTTACGGAATGTTCCCGCATTATTTAGAAAGAATTCACCCGGAAATTCTTGTGCCAAGCGTGCTGAAGCATGAAAACCAGTGCAGTGGGAAACACCAATTTGTTTTACTTTCAATTTTTTCAACTCATTTATTGTGTTATCTATTCTTTTATCGGTTGCAAGACCTAAATGTGTTCCTCCAACCACTGCATAGATACGATTTTCTCCTGTTATCTTTTGGGCATGCCAAATGTGGTTAATTATGCCTTTATGGGCACAGCCTAAAATGATTATTAACCCCTTTTCCGTTTTTACAATTAAAGATAGATCGTCATGAAACGGATCAGGTTTTAATTCACCTTTTTCTTTGATGTAAAGGTTTGATTCTATTTCTTCAAAATCATTAAGCATTTCTATCTCGCCGGTAGTCAGTATTTTATTTGTAATTGCAACTGATTCTTTACTATAGGTGAAATTTGCACCTAAATACTCTAGTTCTTCTTTAATATAAGGGATACCTATATAGGTCGCTTTGTTTTCGCCAAATCTTTTGGTATATTTGGCTTCCCAAATATTCGGGTGAGCGATAATTTCTACTTCACCGGTACTTTTAAGAACATCGCGAAGACCTCCCGTGTGGTCAGCATGCCCATGGCTTAATACGATTTTATCAACTTTGGACAAATCGACACCCAAATTTCTTGCGTTCTCGATCAAAATATTGCTTCCACCGGTATCAAATAAAATTTTTGTTTGATCAACCTGAACCAGGATACTTAAACCCCACTCAGATAGAAATCCAGGTTTTGATACAGAATTTTCGCTTAAAGTTATTAGAGTAACCTCCATTGTTATCCCTCCGTAGTTTTTTTAACAGTCAATATCAAAGATGCGTAACTATCTTAGATTAAGAAAGGGCTCTTGTAATCCAAAGAGACCTTATCCAATTGTAATTAACTGCATTGTTTATGTTTTCTTTCTAAAAAAATTGGTTAGAAAAAAGTCTGATTTGTATTTGGCGGGGTATAAGCACCAGCCTAGTCAATGGGAGAAACTGTTTGAAACATTTCGAATATGCATATATTTATTCGATATTAGCATCTAAAATCCTTCAATTAAATTATTTAATATTTAACAATAGCAAGCACTTAAATAATTTAATTTAGCGGCAGGAAAAAATGCTTCAATGGCTAATAAAATAATTAGAATGGACATATGTTCATAACTTTTCAAAATATATTTAAAAAAGATTTTTTTGGATAAAAGTAGGGGGTGTTTTTTTATGTCTTAATATTTCACTAATTATATTAAAATAGGAATAGTTCATTAGTATTTAGGGATATTTCACTATATAAGGAGTGATTTATATGCAAATTGGAAATGTGGTGTTAAAAAACGAATTTATCATGGCACCGATCAAAACAGCTTATGGTGACCAGAATGGCAATGTAACAGCAAAGCATCTAAATTTTTATAAACGAAGAGCCCAAGCAGTTGGGGCTATTATACCCGAGCCTTTTTATCTAGATAGTAGTCTCAGAGAGCTTCCAATGCAAATGGGTATAGATGATAATAATAAATTAGCGGGTTTAAAAAGGCTTACAGAAACGATTCATGATGGGGGAGCCAAAGCGATTGCTCACCTTAATCACCCGGGCAGAATGGTTAATCCTAAAATTCCGGGTAATCTTTGTTACTCTTCAACAGCTAAAACCTGTGAAAGCGGGGGTGCAGAGCCAAAAGCTTTAACTATAGAAGAAATAGATGCTGTAATTAAGCTATTTAAAGCCGCTGCTATAAGAGCAGAACAAGCAAAATTTGATTTAATAGAGCTGCAGTTTGGACATGGATATTTGGTAGCTCAATTTCTTTCTCCAAAAGTAAATGATAGAACAGATAAATATGGGGGCAGTTTTGAAAACCGCACTAGGCTGGCTAAGGCAATATTACAGGCGGTAAGGGAAAGTGTTCGTATTCCCATTATAATTAGAATAAGTGCAACCGATATGGTGGAGGGCGGTATTGATCTTGATGAAATGACAGAGCTTTCCAAGCAGCTTGCCGCTAAAGGGGCTAATGCTATTCATGTTTCATCCGGGTCAGCTTGCGAAACACCTCCTTGGTATTTCCAGCATATGTTTGTTTCTAAAGGGAAAACTTGGGGGATGGCAAAAACTATTAAAAAGGCTATTGATATACCGGTTATCGCTGTGGGACAAATAAATGAATTTGCGGATATTGATTTAATTAAAAATGAACAACTGGCGGATTTTATCGCTATCGGCAGACAGTTGGTTGCGGATCCCGATTTTATAGATAAATATTATGGTCGGATTAAAACTGCGGTAAAACCTTGTCTGGCCTGCGAGGAAGGCTGCTTAGGCGGAGTAAAATCAGGAAAAGGCCTGCAATGCCTTGTTAATCCGGAAGTAGGCAGGGAAGGCGAGCAGCCGGAGATGGCTGAGGCGGCAAAGAGCTATGCAGTTGTAGGCGGAGGCTTGGCAGGAATGCAAGCCGCTTTGACTCTTAAAGAAAAGGGTCAGCAAGTTATCCTTTTTGAAAAAAATAAACTAGGCGGCCAGTTTAATTATGCTCCCTTAACCCCAAATAAAAAATCAATGAAAAAATTAGTACCTTATTTTATAAGGGAATTAAGAGATAAGCAGGTTAAGGTGGTTTTTAATGAGGCACAAGAATCCCTATTAGTGGAGTTTGATGGAGTTATTTTGGCAACGGGGTCAAAGCCTGCTGCTTTAGAGGTGCCGGGGTTGGAGGATTTTTACTGGGCAGAAATCCTGCTGGAAGAAAACTTGCCGGAACACAAAAATGTTTTGATTATCGGTGGTGGCTTGATAGGTGTTGATATTGCTACTGCCTTAATACCAAGGAAAAATAAAATTGCCATCGTTAAAAGGACAACAGATTTTGGTGAGGATATGGAAGCTATGGCAAAAACCTTATCCTTGAAAATATTGAAAGAAAATCAAGTTATTTTTAGCGAATACACCCATATTAAAAAGGTAGAAGGTAAAACTGTTTATGCTGAAAAACAAGGCGAAGAAATCAAGTTTGAAGCGATAGATTTAATTGTAATTTCCACAGGAATGCAAAGCTTTAACCCTTTGGAGGAAAAGTTAAAGAGCAAGGTGCCTGTTTACCTGGCAGGGGATGCTAAAAGGATCGGTAATGCCCAAGATGCTATCAGGGATGGCTACGATATTGCAATAGCAATTAGCCAAGTATAATACTCGATTTAAAAGGGTTAATAAAAAAAGTGCATCGGTTTTGATACCGATGTACTTTTTATTTTGTCATTTTTTAAATAAGCCCGAACAAAATAATACTTGCAATAGCAATACTTAAAAAGTTAACCAAATCATTATCCACAAATTCAAACCCGCGAACAAGCTTGGTCGGCTTGCCATTGTATTCTTTCTTTTCTGTTTCTCCCTTTAACTCTTCGGAGTAGTAGATTCCTTGGGCAGTTGCACCTAAAATTGAATCTATGGCGGAGCCAATAAAGCCTCCCAGAGTTATCAGCAGGAAAATATTTAAATAATCCAAGCCCAGTTGTCCATTATGAGTAAGGGGCAAAATGATAATTACAAATAACCCGACAAACATGGAACCGACTAAGGAGGATAAGGTACCAAAAAAGCTGATAGCTCCGGAAGTCCCTTTTGCTACAGGCTTGAAAGTTCTTAAAGATATAGGGTTCTTTTTGTTGAGAATACCTAACTCCGTGGCCCAGGTATCAGCACTGGCCGCTGCAAAGGAGATTCCCAAAAAGATTAAAAATATCGGATTTTTAGTAAAATAAAACAAAATGGAATGAATAAGGCCAACACCGCCATTGGCAAAGACCTGCAGCATATCCCTTCTGCCGGTTTTATTAAATTGCAAAGCAACTTTTTCTTTTTTACTTCTTTTGAAATGGCTTAAAATGCTGGAGGTCAGAAAAAAGAAGATCATTATGCTAAAGCCATAAAAACCGGTAGTTGCATAGATTATCGTTCCTATTAGGGTGGCACCGGTGGCACCGCTTACGGTTAACGATTCCTTGAGATAGGCCCCATAGGCAATAATAAAGCTCAAGACAAAGCCGATGGAAGCAAGGTAAACAGTAAAGAACAGGGAAGTGCTTTCCAGAAGATAAAAGGCTATTAGAGCAGTAAAAATAGGAACCGACAGGTTGTCCAAACCATAGGGAGTAAATGCCTCAATTACAGCAGCAAATACTGCTATAGTAAAGCTAAGCCTCACAGTGTCTAAATCGAAACCCAAAAAAACTCCCAACACTATAAAGGAAACCAAAAAAGCAGAGAAGAGCATTGTTACAGAGCCCTCAATACTTTTGGTGTTATTAAAAATCCTATATTTCAAACACCCATAAGTCTCCCCAACTATAGCCGCAAAGCCATCACCATAGCCCATTACTAAAATGCCCAAAGCACCTAAATATTTTAAATTCCCCCCAAGCAAGCCTCCTTCCCAAGTGAGCAAAATAAGCACAGCTAAAGAAATGGGAAAATATACAGTGCCTAGATCCGAGCTGTTTTTTCCTCTTTCCATACTTTTGATAAGGTCTTTTTTGTAGGAAAGGTAGTTTAAAATAATAAAAAGAATGGGTGGTATAAGTGCGTAAAGCAGATCATTAATAAAAAACATGGCGAGCAGCCACCAGTGAGAAACCCCAATATGGACAAATTTCCGAGTAAACTCCGTGGAGAATTTACCCAATTTTCTAATTAGTTCGGATAGGATCAATATTAAAATTACAAAGACTATGGAAATGATAACACCTTTTAAATCATGGGACAACCAGACCACCTCGTTATTTATGTACTTAAAGCATTCTTTTCAAAGTATTTCTGTTTTGATTATAGTTTATTAATACTTCACTGTAAATAAAAGAAAGTCAATTTCTTTTGATTATTCATTGACTCCGCCATTTTAAGGTATTAGTATAAAATCTAAGCAGACAATATTTGTTAAAGGGGTGATATCTTTTGAATATTAAAATGGCGGGGCTTAAAACAGTTATTACAGATAAAAACAAAAAAAATTATTTTGTTATGGCTAGGGAAATATCAACCTTATGGGTTAGGGATAAAGAGTTTCCCAAGCACTATTTTTTAAGGCTAGCCTATAAAAAGGACTCCCCGGATTACAAATATTTTGTGCCGGAGGCCATTTTGAGGAAGCTTTGGTCGGCAAAAGAGCTAAATTCCCCGGAGGTTATTGAGGTCTTAAAAAACAAAATCAAATTCGAAAACTTTTGTATAAAAGAAGGTTTTTCCACTCCCAGGATTCTGGCTCACAATGAAGGTGCAAGTTTTTTTATAAATGAAGTGGAATTACACATAGAAAGTGCGGAGTTTTTTAAAGCTTTTTTGGAGGAAATTTTAGAAGCGAATAACGTTACCGGTATCTTCCTTAAACCTCTTGCGGGTATCCAGGGCAGAGGCTGTTTTAAATTACAGGCAGAGGATTTAGAGGACAAGCAAGTGCTGGAAAATGTCTTGAAAACTATGCTGACTTCCGAATACATAATTCAAGGAACGATTAAGCAGCATCGGCAGTTAAATAAAATCCATGCCAACAGTGTTAATACTATTAGGTTGGATACATATATAGATGATACAGGAGAAGCAAAGGTTTTATCCGGTTTGATGAGATTTGGTGTTAAAGGGGGCATTGTGGATAATGCCCGAGCCGGTGGTTTTTTCATGTCGGTGGATTTGCAAAAGGGCATTTTAAAAAATGTCGGGCTTCAGCCCTTGAGTGTGGGCAATAATATCTACTTTGAACACCCTGATACTTTGATTAAGTTGGTAGACTTTCCAATACCCTTTGTGGAGGAGGCAAAGGATTTAGTAAAGAGTGCGGCTGAAAAATTGGGGGGCAGATTTATAGGTTGGGATGTGGCTATTAGTGAGGATGGCCCAATGCTGGTAGAAGGAAACTCTAATTATGCTATCGGCATGGCGGATACCGCCTACGGAGGCTATATGAAACATGAGTTATTTAAAGAAATAGTACAAAAATATGCGTAAAGGTTTTAGGGGGCAGGCAAAGATTTTTCTTGTTTCCTGATTAGGAACGCAATTTGCTTTTTTCGCGGAAAGCCGGAAAGGAAAACAAAATGAAAACAAAAGAGATGCTTTTATGTGCTTTAATGGTAGCAGTTTTAGCAGTTTTGGCCCAAATAGCAATTCCCGTCGGCCCTGTTCCGTTTACTATGAACATTATGGGAGTGTTTTTGGCCGGAGGATTATTGGGTAGTAGGTTGGGAACCATTACCATGTTAGTCTATCTGTTGTTGGGAGCCTTTGGTTTGCCCATCTTTTCAGGAACCAGAGGAGGCTTTGCTGTAATTGCAGGCCCAACAGGCGGCTTTTTATGGGGTTATGTAATAGCGGCTTATATAGTGGGTTATTTTTATCAGGGCAATGGAAAATTTAAATCTAAATACCTCAATTTTTTTTTAGGGGCGGTTTTAGGCTTGGTTGTTATCTATGTTCTTGGTGTTATCCAGCTAAAATTCGTGTTAGGTCTGGGCTTTTGGGAGGCGTTAGCTATGGGAGTTACACCCTTTATTATTCCTGATTTTATTAAAATATTTTTTGTGGCTATAATTATTGCACCATTAAAAAAAGCCCTACGGGAGACAAATATTTTAACCTAGGGTATAATAAATTTTATGCAGGGGGCAGGTAAAAAAAGGTCTGCCTAGAATATAAAACAGGATAAAAGGATTCATTATTAATTAAGGAGGTTTTTTTATGTGGCAATGTGAAGTTTGCGGTTATATTCATGATGGAGATGAAGCACCGGAAAGATGCCCGAAATGCGGTGCTCCTAAGGAAAAGTTTGTAGAGTTGTCTGCCGGAAAGGCGGAATTGGTTGCAAGATCTCGTTTTACCAATCAGTTGTTGGCGGAAGTGATGGGTATGGGCGAAGAACTAATGGGCTTAGCTGCGGAGGGTATTGAGGATGAACTGGATCCCGCTTGTGTTAAGATCTTCCAGTATATCGAAAAGGCCGGATTGGAAATGCTGCAAATGGCTAAAGCTGAAATTGCAACTCATATCTCAAAAGGAAAATGGGGTTAAAATCAAACCCATAGGAGGCTTATTGATGAGGAAGTGGCTTTGTAAGGTGTGTGGCTATATTCATGAGGGGGAAACTCCCCCCGATGTTTGCCCCATCTGTGGTGTTGGACCGGAGGAGTTTGAAGAAGTCATTGAAGAGTCTGTTGCAGCAAAAGAGGTTTCTCCGGCAGGGAAAAGCGGAGGAGCAAAAGTGCCCGGTACCATTTCCGGCGGCAATCAAAGAGAGGCCATTTTTAAAATTGGCTACGGCCTTTATGTGATTACCTCACAAAAAGACGGCAGACTAAATGGACAAGTTTGCAACACAGTTTTTCAGATCACCAGCGATCCACAAAGGGTGGCTGTTGCCCTAAACCATGAGAATTTAACCAATGAATTTGTAAAAGCCAGTGGCTTAGTTACCATCAATATCTTGGGTAAAGGTAATTTTGAAGACATCAAAAGGTTTGGCTATCAAACAGGGCATAAGGTGAATAAATTTGCGGATTATGCTTTTGGCAAAAGCCCTATCAATGGCTGCCCCGTATTATTAAATGCTGTTGCCTATCTTGATTTGAAAATAGATCCTGATTTGGTGATGGAGGTTGGCACTCATACACTGTTTGTTGGCGAAGTGGTTGACGGTGGCTTGGTTAAGGATGGGGATCCTATTACTTATAGTTTTTACAGGGCTAACAGAGCCAAACCTGAATCCTGGGAAGGGTAAGCAATGTTGACATCCTTTAATGGAGTGTTATAATATTTTATGGTGCATATAAAATATTTATTTCTTGGTCATTTGTATGGCAGTGCGGCTGTAGCTCAATGGTAGAGTGTCAGCTTCCCAAGCTGAATGTTGCGAGTTCGATCCTCGTCAGCCGCTCCAAATTAAAACCCTGAAAGCCTTGTTCCGCAAGGCTTTTTTATTTAAATCTTCTCAGGATTACTTCTTCATGCTTAGAAACTTCTTTTTCTATTCGATCAAGTTTTTCTGAGTTAAGCTGTTGACCTTCAAATAGTATATCGATTTTAGGCAATACCTCATTTTCTAGGCGAACAATATCAGTCTTGTCTGCTTTTTGGTCTAGCTTGACCTTAATTTCTTCTACATCATTTGTAAGGTTATTGACTTGTGCTGCAACTATGTCAAGTAGGTGGGCAGTTGTTTTTTGCCCTTTTTCCAGGGAAATAAGTCTTTTGCTGTCCTCTTTTCTGCCTTCTTCCAATGTAACAAGTCTTTTGCTGTCCTCTTTTCTGCCCCCTTCCAATGCAACAAGTCTTTTGCTGTCCTCTTTTCTGCCTTCTTCCAATGCAATAAGTCTTTTGCTG
>CAZCQT010000045.1:8214-9814 GCA_964500905.1 uncultured Moorellales bacterium | reverse complement strand
GAAAGCGCCCGGCAATTACCCTGCCTTCTCTTTGCAATAAAAGCCCGGCTTCCAGCATTTCCTCCAGGGTAAAGCCCTTACCTATAAGGTGATCATATAATTCATTATAATTATGGGGGGCGTAGCCTAAAGCAAATTCTTTTAGACTGGACCTCTTTATTTGTCTGGTTTCCAAATAAGCCAGGGCTTCCTTCCCCTTTTCACCTCTTAAGGTTTGATAAAAGTAATAGGCAGCCTCTCTGTTAATATCCCTAAGTCTTTGCAATTGATCAAGATTTTTTTGTTGCCCCGGACTCAGATCCCGCAGTAAAGGAATGCCTGCCCTTTGAGCTAATTTTTCTACTGTTTGGGGAAAATCTAAATGCTCCTGTTTCATTACAAAGGAAAAAACATCCCCTCCCGTGCCGCATCCGAAACAGTAAAAAAGCCCATTTTCCGGGGTTACATGGAAAGAAGGAGTTTTTTCGGAATGAAAAGGGCAAAGGCCGACAAAGCGGTTTCCTTGTTTACGCAGGTTAACATATTCACCCACCAGCTCTACTAAATCAACCCTGGCTCTGATCTCTTCAATTATGTCTTCACTAAAACCACCGGTCATCCTAACCACTCCAAGCAGTTTTTATATGATTTCGCTGTCAGTATTCTACTTTCCTGCAAGCCTGCCAGAAAAGAAATTAGGACCGGCTTTTCGGTTGCTCTTCCAGAATGGCTTGCAATGCTTCTTGAAATTTTAAGAATTGCTCCGGCAGTAAATTTTTAATGCCTCCCTTAACTCTTACCCCCTTACGCCTTTCAACTCCGCTTAAATAGCGCCAATCCAGAAGAGAGGCAATGTTTTCATCAGTAAAAATCAAGCCATAAGGACTTACCGCTTTTGCACCTTTACCAAGCACTAAGGCTGCTAAGCCATAATCCTGAGTAACAACCAAATCACCGGCTTCCAGCTTGTTAGCAATTGCTAAATCTACTGCTTCAGGCTCTTGATCTACTATTAAAAACTGATATCCTTGGGCTTTTTCTTCGTTTCTGATATGGGCTGTACTGGTTACAAAAAGAACTTCCGAAGCATTATCCAAACCGGCTTTTTGAATAATATCCATAATAGCAACGGGACACGCATCCCCGTCAACATAAATACGCATTTTACTTCCTCTCTTCTGTAAAAACGCTATTTTCACATAATCAGGTCCCTGCAAAAAAGAAACTTCCCTGCTTAGAACAAACGAATGCATGGAAGAAAACTAAATGCTTAAGATAGCAAACCTGATCTCAGCAGGCTAATATCTTAGATGTAGCATAATTTTTTTTTGATTGGCAAAACTATTGACGAGGGTACTCTCTGTCGGGTATTTAGTCATTACCTGAATAGCTTGACTGGCGAAGAAGGGCTACCCTCCTATGACTGTATTGGCTTTGCCTATTAATAAGGGGGCAAAGCCTAAATAATCGCAAGCTACAAAATGATAGTCAATCCCTTCCACTAAACCCAAAACAGGTTGAAAGCCAAGCCTACCATGCAAATGGCCATATACACAAGCACTCACCTGATACTCATGCATTAGATCTACGAAACCTGAGGCTTCACCTTGTTCGGTAAAGG
>CAZCQT010000045.1:4646-8204 GCA_964500905.1 uncultured Moorellales bacterium | reverse complement strand
ATTTAATTAAGAAGTTGACTTTTTACCTGTTAAGCATAACAATAGTTTTTATGCCCTTTGGCTTTGATGAGCCGGATTGAAGAGAAAGCTTCAGTCTTTCCAATTCCCTCAAATATATTTTTTCATCTTCCGGCTTAAAATCTTTGTTTCCCGGAATTCTCCAGCCTCTAGTGCCACAAATACGCCAGCTTTGAAAGTGAATAGAATCGTTTTGTATGGCAAGCAGGTTCTCGGGCAATACTTCCCTCACCTTACTAATCCCTTGCCACCAATAATCATGATTACCTCTAATCATAACCTTAGTACCGGGCCAACTGGCTATTCTGGCTAAATCCTCCCTAGCCTCATTAAGCCTCATAGCCCAGGAAATATCACCAGCAATCAAAATTAAATCCTCATCCTTGATTTCTCTCCGCCAATTCTCTTCTATTTTGACCGTATGGTTTACCCATTTATCTCCGAAAAGATCCATCGTTTTATTGAGGCCCCCAGGTAAGTGGAGATCAGCAATGGCATAAAGGTGAGACAAACCACTCACTCCTTGTTATTTCCCAAGTATTAAAATCCTTTCGGGACAAAATGCATTTCGTATCTGGAAACAGCATAACGATCTGTCATACCTGCAATATAATCGCAGATTTGGCACTTTAAATCCCGGCCCAACCTCCATTCTGCTTCCTGCTTAAAAATATCGGGGTTTTCATTGTAAAACCAAAACAAATCCTGCAACATTCTTTTTGCTTTATTTTCTTCTTGTTTAGCGGGAGAGCCGACATAAACTCTGGCGAATAAAAATTGCCTTAGGTCATCGGTGGCCCGCTGGATCTCGCTGCTCATAGCTAAAAGCGGCTGATTCTGACTGCATTTTATCAAATCCTGTACCATAGTATTTATTCTTTGTCCATGCTTCTCACCCAACAATTTAACACAGTTTTCTGGCAAATCTACAAGACTTATTATACCTGCCCTAATAGCATCATCAAGATCATGATTAATATAGGCGATCCGATCAACCAGGCGAACAACTTGCCCCTCTAAGGTTTTTGGCAAACCATTACCCGTATGATTTAAGATGCCATCCTTAACCTCCCAAGTTAAGTTAAGGCCCTTACCTTCCTCTAATTCTTCTACTAAACGTAAGCTTTGTTCATTGTGAGTAAACCCCCCGGGGCACACGGCTGCCAAAGCAACTTCCCCCGCATGGCCAAAAGGGGTATGTCCCAGGTCATGCCCCAAGGAAATAGCCTCAACTAGATCTTCGTTCAATCTTAGGGCTCTGGCAACGGTGCGGGCTATTTGGGCTACCTCAAGAGTATGCGTCAGCCTGGTTCGATAATGATCACCTTTTGGGGCTATAAATACTTGAGTTTTATCTTTTAGACGCCGAAAACTTTTGCTGTGAATAATTCGATCCCGATCCCTTTGAAACTCAGTGCGAACCTCACAAGGTTCCAAGGGTGTTACCCTGCCTCTACTATTTTTGCTGAGGGTAGCTAAAGGTGAAAGCTCCCTTTCTTCCCTGGCCTCTGCCATTTCTCTAAGCCACAAATTGATCCCCCCGATCCCAAACGGCTGGTTTTTTTATTTTTCGCTTAAAAGACAGCCATTTTTGGCAATATTACTGGCAGGCAAATCATGAATAACAATAGTTACTGCCTCGGGCTCACATTTACAGGTTTCACAAATACTGGCTGTTACCTTTTCTGCCATGGCTTTTTTTTGTTCAAGTGTACGCCCTTCAATCATTTCAACCGTCACTATTGGCATAACTAAAACCCCCTTCAAAATGGATTATTTCTCGTTTTATTATTTATATTATTACGCCATCAAGTAGTCCTATTCCTGCATTTTAAAACAGAAGGTTTAAAAAGTAGCCTTGCCGGATATCGACATTACTTACTGTTAGCATCCCCACCCGAAGGCTGATTTTTTTTTGTGATGATTAAATTCAAGGCTAAATTGACAAACTAACATACATATTCAATTATAAATTTCTAATATATAAAATAAAAATGCAAGGGAGATAAAGCATGAAAAAAAATACTGTTTGGAAATTAGTTGCCTTAAGCGGTGTACCTTTAATCATGGTTTTGGGCAACTCAATGCTCATTCCTGTTTTTCCGGAAATGCAAAAAGCTATGGACATTACCAAAATGCAAACCGGACTGACAATCACTTTATTTTCTTTACCGGCTGCCATCTCTATACCCATTATGGGTTTTTTAGCTGATAAATACGGAAGAAAACCAGTTATCATCCCAGCACTTATTCTATATGCCATCGGGGGGGTAGTTTCCGGCTTCGCTCCCATATTTGGCAAATCATATCCATTATTGCTGGCAGGTAGAATAATTCAAGGTGTGGGTGCGGGTGGAACAGGTCCCATAGCCATGGCTTTAGTTGGGGATATTTTTACCAGTTCCGAAAGGACAAAAGCACTTGGTACCCTAGAAGCCGCCAACGGAATGGGCAAAGTAGCCAGCCCAATTTTGGGAGCTGCTATTGCCTTGATTATTTGGTATGCCATTTTCTTTGTCTATGCAATTTTGGCGGTTCCAATCGTTATTTTAATTTGGTTTCTAATTAAGGAACCTGCACCAAAAAATAAAAACCAGGCAATATCAAATTATACAAGCAAAATCAAAGATATCTTCCGGGAAAAGGGAAGGGCCTTAGTAGGCACCTATTTAGCCGGAAGCGTTGTTTTGTTAGTTCTCTTTGGTATCCTTTCCTATTTATCAGATGTGTTGGAAAAAAGCTTTAACTTAACCGGAATTATTAAAGGTCTTGCTTTGGCAGTCCCCGTTTTAGTTATGTCTACCACTTCTTTTTTTACGGGCCGCTACTTAGTTAAACAACTGAAAAAGATGAAATCCTTTATTGTTTTTGGGTTAGTTTTAGTGGCCTCTTCCATCTCGGCAATAGGACTTTTGAAAGGCAACTTGGTATTCTTTCTGGGTATTATCGCCATGGGTCTGGGAACCGGCTTGGTATTACCAGCAGTAAACACCTTGGTTACCAGCTCGGTCAGAATTGAAGAAAGAGGTGGTATTACCTCCCTATATGGGAGTGCTCGCTTTATTGGAGTAGCTATCGGCCCCCCCGCTTTTGATTTAATGCTTCGCCTTGGCCGTTCAACTATGTTCCTGGGAGGGGGAATCTTAACAGCGGTAGCTGCCATAACTGCTTTTTGGCTGATCAACGAACAGCAGCTATTGGGGAAATTAGCCCAAAATCAAAAACAAGCCAAAAAACCTTCCAAGATTTCCCCAGAGCCCACTTAACAGGCTTTTTCCGAATATGGCCGACTATTAAACATGCAAGGAGGTGATCCTTTGTCTGAATTACAGTCTTTGGAAAAATGTATTGCTTCTGTAGAAAATACTAAACAAAATTATGCCTCAATGGCCGGTCTCGATGTGGATTCTGAGGCAAAGCTAATGTATAACAAGCTTGTAACTGCCTCCAGCAAACATTTGCATGTACTGAACGATCGATTGGAGGATTTGAAGCAACAAAAAAGTTAGGTAAACAAATCTTCAACAAAAAAACGGCAAT
>CAZCQT010000045.1:0-4636 GCA_964500905.1 uncultured Moorellales bacterium | reverse complement strand
AATTTTAAAGGGGAACGGCTGAGCCGTTCCCCTCTTTATAATACCAAAATACTTACGTCTTAAATTTTCCTACGATGGCATGTAAATCCTGTGCGAGCTCTGTCAGGCTTTCACTAAAGCTTGCTACCTCCTGTATGGAGGCTGCCTGTTCTTCCACAGATGCCATTATTTCTTCAGTAGAAGCGGAGTTTTCTTCTGCGATTGCGGAAAGGTTTTGTAAGGCATCCAAAATCTCATTCTTCATTTTTTCCATTTCCTTTGAAGAGCTATTTAATTGCAGCATAGCTTTTTCGGCATCAGCCATGGTACTGGCAATGAGCCGATACTTTTGTCCGCTGGCAGCGGCATTTTTTGCTTGCTGCTCTGTAATGGGGGCAACCTTTTCCATGATTTGCACCGCTCCGCGAGCATTTTTTTGCAATTCAACCACAGTAGTGTCAATTGCCTTGGTTGACGAAGCAGATTGCTCTGCCAATTTTCTAATTTCCTCAGCCACTACTGCAAAACCCCTACCCGCCTCTCCCGCTCTGGCAGCCTCTATGGCGGCATTCAGGGCCAGCAAATTAGTTTGCTCGGCAATGGAAGCAATCACACCACTTGCCGTTCCAATTTGTTCGGAGCTTTCATTGGTTTTTAAAATTACTTCAAAAATTTCTTTAGTTGCCTGATTGCTTTCAGCAATAATTTCGGACAATTGCTCTATATCCTGCGATCCTTCCCCTACAACCTTTTCAACTCTTTCAAATACATTGTTAAGAACATCTATATATCCTGCATCTTTTTCAATGGTCTCCCCCAGCAAAAATGCCTTGGAAGAGCCTTCCTCTGTATTACGTGCCTGCTCAGATGCTGCCTTAGCTATTTCCTCAATAGCTTTTGCAACTTCTGCCGACGCTTTTGCTGATTCCTGGGAGGCGGCAGTCATTTCTTCCGAAGCAGCGGCCACGTGCTCCGCCGAACCATTTATCTCCCCGACAATCGCTCTTAAGCCCACTGTAACATTCTGAAATTCCTTGGCCAAGATGCCTACCTCATCATTTCTGGCAAAAAATTGTTCTGGCATATCCTTTGTTAAATCTAAGTTGCCTATGGTTTCGGCATGTTGGGCAGTAACAATGATTGGCTTAATCAAATAACTACTCAGCCAAAAAATGAGCACAACTATTAACAACAAAATTGGACCCATAATAAACATTAAATTATTTCTCAAAGCAGGAACAGCCTGTAAAAATTCATCTTTATCTGCTGCTATACTAAAAAACCAATCTGTATCAGGTATTTCTGCAAAGCCGGCGTAAACTTCCTTGCCGGCAAAAACATAGGAGCCTACCCCCGCTTTTTCTTCAATGATTTGTTGAAATATCTTTGCCAAGCCTTCCACACTTTTGTCTGTTTTTGCTGCTTCAATTGGATTGTAGCTCTCCAAAACCAATTCCCTGCCGGGGTGAGCAATAACTGCCCCTTGGCTATTAATCATGTAGGCATAGCCTTTTTGCCCAAAGCCTGTATCGTCAGTGATCTCACTTAGAGCATTGCCATCACGACGACCTACTAATGCCCCTACTACCTTTTCACCGTTTTTAATGGGCACAGCATACATTACCACCACTTCATTCGTTACCCTGTTAATAATTGGGTTCGAAACATTAGCCTCACCTGCCATAGCCTTTTGCACATAATCCCGATCCCCCAGTTGAGCTGTTGAGCCGTCATTGTAATAGGCGATGCCATTGGGCGTAACAATAGCTAAAGCCAGGAACTCATTCCCCTGAGCGGCTTGTCTTTGCAAAACCGGCATAAATGTGTCATAATCCATGCTTTTAATTTGTGCGGTATCCGTTATCCTTCTTAGAATCGTTGTTAAGGAATCCACACGACCGGCAGTGAATTTCGCACCTTCCTTTGCCAGAGCCATTAGTGTGTTCTCTGCTTGCTCAGTTAAAGCATTGCTGGACCTCCAGATAGTCATAATACCTAAGACCGCAAAAGAAAACACCATCAAAATAGTAAAAAAAGTAATAAGCCTCGTTCTGATACTGTTCATTTTTCATCCTCCAATAAACCATACTTTAGATAGTTATGTGAAAGTTAATTCTATTGCACACAGCCTTAATCTAAAAGATAAACCACATAAGCTTTATATCCGGTGATATAAAACCCGTATGAACCAGTTAAAACAGTTAATTAATTCGACAAAATTTTTCCTTATTCCTCTATTATCCTATACACAAACAACAAAACCATGACATAAGTCAAGTATTAATTAATATTAGCCTGCCTGCTTACAAATAAGCCAAGGTAGTGGTAAAATTAATATCAGTGATTCAACCTTTTCAAATCATCTACGGGAGGTTTTCAGGATGTATATATTTCTTGGAATAATGCTTTTTTCTATTGCATTAATTGTAGGCCTTGGCATAGCCGTCAAGCATTTTCAAGCCTACTGGTTAATTTCAGGCTATAATACCATGTCCCGAGAAAGAAAGGCCGGGGTAGATGTAGTTGGCCTGGCCAATTTTACCGGAAATATGAGTTATATTATGGGTGCCATTATGGCCCTAGCTACTATCTTAATAATGGCAGGGCAAGAAGTGTTGGGATTAATTGCTTTTGGGCTTTTTGTACCTATAACTATTTATATCGTGGTCAAATCCCAACAATTTGATGGTAATGCTAAAGGCAGCATGACTGCTAAATCTAAGACAACTATCGCCGCTATTTTAGCTTTGATGGTAATAACCTTTCTGGCAGTAGGTATACTTTTGCATTTCAGTAGTCAACCCGCAAACATTACTGTTGACCAGCATCAACTGTCAATTTCAGGTATGTATGGGGAAACAATTCCTTTTGACACGATAGGGAGTCTTGCCTTGCAAGAGGATCTACCAAAAATATTAATGCGAACAAATGGTTCTTCTATTGGCACAAAGAAAAAAGGCTATTACAAACTGGAGGGCATTGATCGTGCCAAGCTTTTTCTCGACACTTCCAAGCCACCTTTTATTAGCCTGCACCACAATGGAAAAACTGTGATATTCAACTGCGACGATCCGGAAGAAACAAGAAATCTTTACGAAAAGCTACTCAGTAATATATGAACTGCGAAAGGCTTTAGCCCAAACAACTAGATGCATTACTTAGATGTAGGGGCGGGTGGGCTCGTCCGCCCCGTAGTTTTAAGAATGATTATCGAAAATCAGGCCTCAATTTACTAAAGCCCCAATTTAAAAATCTATTTCTAAAAGTACAGGGCAGTGATCACTGCCTAAAATCTCAGGATGTATCTCCGCTTCTTTAATTTTATCCTTAATTCTTTCCGATAGCACAAAATAATCTATTCTCCAACCAACATTTCTTTCCCTGGCTTTTCCGAAATAGGACCACCAAGTGTAGGCATCTTCTCTATCCGGATACAGATATCTAAAGCTGTCTACAAAGCCTGCAGTTAATAGTTGAGAAAATTTTTCTCTTTCCTCATCAGTAAAACCGGCGTTTCTACGGTTGGTTTTGGGATTTTTCAAGTCAATCTCTTGGTGGGCTACATTTTTATCCCCGCAAATAATTACGGGTTTTTTCCCATCCAGATCTTTTAAAAATTGTTTAAAATCATCCTCCCACTCCATTCTGTAATCCAACCGTGCCAATTCCCTTTGAGAATTAGGGGTATAGACATTTACCAAATAAAATTCGGGGTATTCGGCTGTAATTACCCTACCTTCTTGATCATGCCTATCTATTCCTATGCCATAACTAACCGCCAATGGCTCTCTTTTGGAAAAAACGGCAGTACCAGAGTAGCCTTTTTTAACAGCATAGTTCCAGTATTGCTTGTACCCGGGCAGATCCAGATCAATTTGACCTGCTTGTAATTTAATTTCTTGAACAGAAAAGATATCTGCATCCACCGTTCTAAAATAATCCATAAAGCCTTTACCGACTGCCGCCCTTAACCCATTAACATTCCAGGAAACTAATCGCATTGTTTTCTCTCCCTTATCCAGTTCAATAGTCTTTGTTATTATTACTACTACTTATATCTCCATAAACCCTTTTTAATAGTATCATAATAACTGACTTTAAAAATTACAAATAAAAATTTTAAAATGGTAAATAAAAATGCCCTATATGTTAATCTAATAAATGAATGGAATTCCAACTCATAACCGAAAGGATATTTGACAACATGGATCTGAACCAATTCACCCAGCGGGTGGAGCTTTTGAAAAAACGCCTTTATCGGACTGCATACCTCTATCTTAACAATGAGGCAAGTGCCCTAGAGGCGGTTGATGAAGCAGTTTATAAGGGGTTAAAATCCCTCCGAAAATTGCGACAACCGGAATACTTTGATACTTGGCTGACCCGAATATTAATTAATGAATGCAAGCAAGAGCTAAGAAGGCAGGCCCGAGTTTATCCTTCTGATTCCCCATCTTTGGATGAAGTAGAAAAATTTAATTATGACACCCTACCTCTTAAAGAAGCCATTAGTAAACTCCCGGAAGAGTTACGACTGGTGGTTATTCTGAGATATTTTGCGGAATATACCCTTTTGGAAACCGCCGCAAGCCTTGATATCCCCCAGGGAACAGTTGCCACCAGGCAACGTCGTGCCCTGGCACTGCTCAAGCTTGAA
>CAZCQT010000044.1:0-9822 GCA_964500905.1 uncultured Moorellales bacterium | reverse complement strand
CTCCCGTAGGGGCTGATTTTTTATTAAGCACAAAAAATAGCGATTCAAGGGGAAATTCCTGCGGGTTAAGCACCAAAACCGACGGGTTGCACACATCCTATAGGGAACTTATGAAATAAGTGTTACTATGAATTTGAGGTGGTGAAGGTGAAAGGGATTTCAGTACATAATATCGGCCAGGCTATGGGTTCTTATGTAGCAAAAAAGACTTCCCAGTTGGAACGTACACAATATTTGTCTTATGGTGCGGAAATTTTAGTTGGAAGCATTATTAAGCTTATCACTCTTTTTATAGTTGCAATGATAATCGGTATTGTGTTTGAAGTTACAATTTTACTTCTGGTAACAGGTCTGATTCGTACTTTCTCAGGCGGAGCCCATTGCACTGCCTATTACAGGTGTTTAATAACAAGCATATTAACACTTACAATATTGGGTTATTTAGTTAGAGTCTTCTACCCTTTTATAATGTTATTGCCGGTTAGTGTTTTAGGTGCAATTACAATATTATCCGCCTTTCTGTATCGGCTTTACGCACCGCAAGCACCGCCTAATAAGCCTTTTTCCAATAGGAAACAAGAGCATGTTTCCAAGTGGACTACATTATTTATAGTGACAATATGTTCTTCTATTACAATTATATTAGGGAGTAAAAGTTTAGTTGCTTGGATAATAGCCTTCGGGCTATTATGGCAGGCTTTTACCTTAACACCGGGAGGACATGGTTTTATTAATCTTGCCGATACCCTGCTCTCCCCTGAAAAGAAAGGAGGTGAAATTAAATGTTAAAATCCTTAGATAGATTAGTGTGTCAAGGATTAGCTACAGTGTTTGGCGGTGTTGCAATGACCAATATCGGGACAACCAGTTTGTTTATGTTGTATCAGCCGGAACCACCTGAAATGCCCGAAAATGTGAAAGATTAGTATAAGCAACTGCAACGGAATAGAAGTTTTTGAGGAATCCACTTGAAGTTGGGATTGATATTCAGACTAAATGAGTTGTTTTTAAGTGCAAAAAAGGTAACCCCGTGCAATTTGTGACGGGGTTACTTTGTCTATAAAAATATTTATATTGGTTTTTAGCTTATGTTAGGGAGAAAAAGTTCTGTTGCCGCAGTGCCTCGAAAAGAACTATAGCGACGGAATTGGAAAGATTAAGAGAGCGAACACCTTTAACCATAGGTATTCTAATACAATTATCCCGATTGGCCTCCAGCAGCTTCTGGGACAGGCCTTCGGTTTCTTTCCCAAAAACTAAAAAATCATCTGCATGATAGGCAGCTTCTGTATAAAATTTGTCACATTTTTTTGTGACAAAGTAAAATTGATTGTTGGAAAACTGATTTTTCAACTCGGCGAAATTATCATAGTAACGTATATCTAAAAGATGCCAATAATCCAAGCCCGCTCTTTTTAAAAACTTGTCTTCCACAGAAAAACCCAGGGGCTTTACCAAATGCAGAACACTACCCGTTACGGCACATGTCCTGACGATATTGCCTGTATTTTGGGGTATCTCCGGTTCTACCAAAACGATGTGCATCTATTTTTCCTCCAATAGCCATTTAGACTATAAAATTTCAATCTGGTAATCCAAAAGGATGACTTCCGTGGATTTTTCTATAAAGTTTACCACTTGTTGCAATACCTGCTGTAGATGCTTATTTTCGTTGCTGACAACTGCAACTCCTATAACCGCTTTTTGCCAATAATCTTGATAACCTACCTCCGCGGCAGATACATTAAACTTATTATGTATTTTTGTGAGCAATCCTTTAAGAATAGCTCTTTTCTCTTTTAAAGAGCCGACCCCGGGTAAGCTAAGCTCTATGGAGCATAATCCCGCAAGCATTTTGCACCTTCTTTTATCCACTGATTTTAGTTTTATAATAATCGCAATACTCAGCCAAAACACATTCATTACACAAAGGGTTACGTGCTTTACACACTTGTCGTCCATGATATATTAGCCAATGATGGGCTTGTCCCCATAATTTTTCGGGTATAATTGCACATAATTGCTTTTCTGTTTCTAAAGGATTTTTAGCTTTTGCCAATCCCAATCTATTGGCAACCCTGAAGACATGTGTATCTACCGCTAAAGCCGGCTGATTGAATGCTACACTTAAAACCACATTTGCAGTTTTTCGTCCCACGCCGGGAAGCCTCTCAAGCTCCTCCCTTGTGATCGGCACCTGCCCGTGATGATTAAGCAACAATTCTCTGGAAGTGGCTACGATATGCCGACTTTTATTTCTGAACAGCCCCACCATTTTAATATCTTCTTCCAAAATCTCAGGTGAAAGCTCAGCAAAGCTCTCAGGGTCGGGATACTTTTTAAAAAGAGATTCTGTAATTAAATTAACCTGACGATCCGTTGATTGAGCAGCCAAGATAGTAGCTACTAACAATTCAAAAGGATTTTTAAACTCCAAGGCCGTAACCGCATCGGCATAAGTAGCAGCTAACTGCTTTAGTATTTGTTCATGTGTTTTTTGTTCAGTCATATTCTCCCCTATTTTTACTCTCTCCCTTATCATATTAATAGTCTTTGTTGATATTTCTCCAATTGACAGTTGAAGCGAAAATGTGTAACATATATGCAATAATAGCCTTTGAAGGAGGTAATAAAATGCAAATAGTTTCTAAATGGATTGGCAACTTAGATTTTGAAGCAGCGAATGAAAAAAATCAAAAAATTGTAATGTCGGATGCTAACGGCAATTTAGGGCCTGCCCCCACAGATCTAGTATTAATGGGTTTAGGCGGTTGTACCGGTATGGATGTAGCTTCAATTTTAGTAAAAATGCGTGTTAATTTTGCTCGTTTCGAAGTAGCTGTTGATGGTACAAAGGCTGATGAACACCCCAGAGTTTTTAAACATATTACAGTTATATACCGCATTTGGGGTGAAGATATACCGGAAGATAAATTCGCAAAAGCAATTAGTTTAACTCAAGAGAGGTATTGCAGCGTTTTGCATACAGTAAACAAAACAGCCGAGGTTGATTACCGTTACGAAATTAACCCTGTGGAATAAACTCACCCAATTGTTAAACAGCTACCTCCAATGAACTCCTTTAAAATAGAATTACCCGGAATTTCAACATCTGTCAGTGGTACAAAACATTCCAAAAAGCCCATTAATCTTTTCGCCGTAATATATTCAGGGAGGGAGCAATCAACTGTTTGTAATAAAGGCTCTGCATGTTTTTTTAAAACAGCCAACTCATAAACTAAGGCTGAATTAAACATAATATCTGCTTCCTCCTGATAAGGAAAAATATTTTTTTCTTCACCCCGGCGTACCATAGGCCACATTTTCAAGGTTTTTGTGGCATCATTACCCCTAAATTGATGATCCCTTACTAAGCGCCTTAATACTCTTGTATCGGTGGTAGGTATCCTATTATGACGATCAATATTTAATGATGTAATTGCACTGATATATATTTTAAATTTCCGATCTCTCGGAACGGAAGTCGTTAAGCGTTCATTCAAACCATGAATACCTTCAATGATAATAGGTTGATCCGGGCCTATTTGAACCTTTCGCCCAAGATATTCCCTTTTGCCCAGTTTAAAATTATAGCTGGGCAAATTTACTTCCTTGCCCTGAATAATGGCACTCAGCTGTTTGTTAAAAAGCTCCAGATCTATAGCCTCTAAGGCCTCGAAATCCCATTGACCATTATTATCTTTGGGGGTAAACTCCCTGTCAACAAAATAATCATCCAGTGAAATAGAAATCGGCTTAAGTCCGTTAACCCGTAGTTGTATAGCTAAACGCCCGGCAAAAGTTGTTTTACCCGAGGAAGAAGGCCCTGCTACCAGGATCACCCTTACTTGATTTTTGCGATTTGTAATAGCATCGGCGATTTGAGCGATCTTTTTTTCGTGTAATGCCTCATTTAATTGAAGCAATTCTCCCCCCCTACCGGCCATTATATAATCATTTAAGGTTCCTGCTGTTCTTACATCTAAAATTTTCCCCCATTCTTCTGCTTCCCTGAAAATAGTAAACAATTTGGGTCTTTCTTCATAGCCGGCTAATTGAACAGGATGCTTTTCATCGGGGAATCTAAGTTCAAACCCCGGCATATGATACCGTAAGCTAAATACTTTTAAACTACCTGTAGATGGCACCAAGTACCCGTAAAGATAGTCTTTGGTGGAGCAAAGTCCATACATGTTTAAATAGTCTTTTTGACGATATTTTAAAAGTTGAGCCTTGTCATTAAGTTTTTCACTTTTAAAATAACTTATGGCTTTTTCCAAGGGCCATTGTTCCTTTGTTATGAGTAAATTAAGTTCCGTTAAATCCCTCATCTTTTTTTCCAAATCCAGCACTTCATCTTCGGTTAGCATTTCTTCTTTATTAAGTTCACAATAAAGACCCTTTCCCAAAGAATGCTCAATTGATAAAAGTGCATCGGGAAATAACTCCTTCGTTGCTGTAATCAGCAAAAAAGTAAGGCTCCTTTGGTAAATACGCATCCCTTCAGGATCATGTAAATCTAGAAAGGTGATTTCTCCACTAGTTTTCGGCCGAAAATTCAATTCCTTTAGTTCGTGATTAAACCTTGCTGCCACAATTGGTGTCAAATAATATTGCTGAAAATCATTACTTATATCCGCTAAATTTTTTCCCAGTTTAACTGCAGCCCCAGAATCGTCCGGCAAGATCACCTTTAAACTATTCTCCAATTTTCATCCCTCCTAAATGAGATTTTTGGTTGTAGACAAATTAATATTGCTTGTAACATCTTTTTTTTGTCTAACCTGTTAATCTAGCTGTACCCAAATAATAAATAATCTAATACCCTCGTTATGAATATAAAATGACTTTCCAAGGGGATAATTATAATACTGCCCAGTTTCAAACTAACATACATATGCGGAGGTAAAGAATTTGTTCATCAGCTTTGTTCGAACTATTATTTTGTATTTATTAGTCATCACAGTCATGCGTATTATGGGAAAAAGGCAAATTGGGGAATTGCAGCCCTTTGAATTAGTTATCGCCATTATGATTTCTGAGTTGGCAGCAGTGCCAATGCAAGAAACAGGAATTCCGTTGTTGGCCGGCATAATTCCTATAATTACCCTATTAATAATTCAAGTTGCCTTTTCCTACCTTTCCATGAAAAGCTATGGTGTCAGAACACTTCTTTGCGGCACTCCCAGTGTAGTAATTGAAAAAGGAAAAATAGTGGAAAAAGAATTGCTGAGACTACGCTATAACACCAATGATTTACTTGAACAACTACGTGAAAAAAACTTCCCAAATATCTCTGATGTAGAATATGCCATTTTAGAAACAAGCGGTAAACTAAGCATTATTCCCAAGCCTCAAAAAAGGCCTGCCATACCCCAAGATTTTCAAATAAACCCTAATTACGAAGATCTACCTCTTACATTAATCATGGATGGAGTCATCAACCATGTCAATCTAGAAGCCGCCAAGATGAACAAGGAAGATTTATTTCAGATGCTCAAAGGCATGGGCTATAATAATCCAAAACAAATTTTATTTGCCACCCTGACCGGCAATGGCAAGCTTTGGCTTCAAGCAAAAGATAAATACAGAAAGGATAACAATTAAATGCGAACTGTTATTTTTACTTCCATCTTATTAATCGGCATAATAGCCTTTTCCTGGTTCACCCTTTCTTACCTGGAAAATACCTCCCGCGAAATGCTCGAATTAGTTGACAGCCTGGAAAATATAATTACAACCGAGGATTGGCCGGCAGCAAAAGATCCTCTAACAAGCATTAATTCTCTTTGGAGAAAAATTGAAAAACGCTGGACCATTATATTAGATCACAGTGAAACTGATGAAATTGAATTAACCGTAGCAAGATTAAAAAGCTATATAAAATCAAAGGAGCTTGGCAGCTCTTTGGCGGAATTGTCTGCCCTGAAATTTTTATTGCAACATATACCGGGCAAACATCACCTACAATTGCACAATATTTTTTAAACCCATTAGGAGATACTCCTTTTCCGCATTCTCAGATATTTTGGAGTAACCTCCAGCAATTCATCATTATCAATAAACTCCAAAGATTTCTCCAAGCCCATTGCCCTTGGGGGGACAAGCTTAATGGATATATCCGAAGTAGAACTTCTAATGTTGGTTAGCTGCTTCTTTTTAGCGACATTAATTAATAGATCTCCGGATCTGGCATTTTCACCAACAATCATTCCCCTGTAAATTCTTTCACCGGGAACAATAAAAAGCTCTCCCCTTTCCTGGGCATGCTCGATTCCATAAGATGTAGCTTCACCCGTCTCAAAAGCTACAAGAGAGCCCCTGGTTCTGCTCATAATTTCCCCACGCCAAGGGGCAAAATGGTGAAATGCATGATGCATAATGCCTGTCCCCTTGGTTCCAGTCATAAACTCTGATCTAAAGCCAAATAAACCCCTGGTAGGGATTAAAAATTTTAACCTGGTCCAACCATCGGACTGAGCTTCTATCTTTTGCAATTCGCCCTTTCTCACTCCTAAGCCTTCAATGGCAAACCCCACATATTCATCTTCCACCTCTAGAAATAATTCTTCTATGGGCTCACAAAATTCCCCATCTATTTCCTTCTTTATTACTTGAGGACGTGAAACCTCGAATTCAAAACCCTCCCGCCTCATTTTTTCTATTAAAATGGAAAGGTGCAATTCCCCTCTTCCGGCAACTTGAAATACTTCGGGAGATTCTGTTTCCGCTACCTTTAAACTCACATCACCTTTAGCCTCTTTAAACAGGCGTTCCCCAAGCCGCCTAGAGGTAATATACTCCCCATCCTGACCGGCAAAAGGGCTTTTATTAACCTGAAAAGTTATACTGACGGTTGGCTCATCTATTTTAACCATGGGTAGGGCCATTGGATTATTAACATCGGCAATTGTTTCACCCACATTTATTTCCCCAAGACCGGTTACCAAGACAATTTCGCCGCAAGTAGCACTTTTTACCGGCACCTCTTTTAGCCCTTCAAAAATAAAAATCCCCGTTACTTGTTCTTTACGGCTTGACCCATCGCTATTAAGAACAGCTACCTCTTGTTTAATGCAGATCGATCCATTTGCAATGCGGCCAATACCTTTTCGTCCTAAATAGCTATCTTGTTCAACCATTGCTATTCCCATTTGAAAGGGGGCATTCAAATTACCGATTGGAGCAGGTATATGTGCAGCAATGGTTTCAAACAAAGGTTTTAAATCGATGGCAGGCACATCCAAATCCAAGGTAGCTGCACCATTCTTAGCCATGGAATAAACTACAGGAAAGTCCAATTGAGAATCATCGGCAGCTAACTCTATAAACAAATCTAATACCTGGTCCAATACTTCTTTGGGCCTTGCATTGGGCCTGTCAATTTTATTTATGACTACAATGGGTTTTAATTTTGCAGCCAACGCCTTGCTAAGCACAAACCTTGTTTGAGGCATTGGGCCTTCAAAGGCATCTACAACCAGTAAAACCCCATCCACCATTTGTACTATTCTCTCCACTTCTCCGCCAAAATCAGCATGTCCCGGGGTGTCAACAATGTTGAATTTGTATTCCCTATAAGGTATGGAAGTGTTTTTTGCTAAAATTGTAATTCCTCTTTCCTTTTCCAACTCATTACTATCCATAACCCTATCCTCAATTTGTTGCCTTTCATGAAAAAGCCCGCTTTGCTTCAGCATTCCATTAACTAGGGTGGTCTTGCCATGATCCACATGAGCGATAATGGCAAGGTTTCGTAAATTATTCTGTTCCATAAACATATCCCTTCTACTTATAAAATCCATTACTATTATAATGTGTCAAATTGCCTTCTGCAAACTATTTACCTTTATTTACGTCTAAAAATTTTGTTTAAAAAAATGAAAGCATAATACTTTGCTATTATTTTCCTAGTCACCCAGCCTGAGAGGCAGGAATAGATTAAAACAAAAACCACCTTCTAGTTAAGGAGTTGACTGTATTGAACAGATTAAATGATTTAATCAAATTTCCCATTGATTGCAGATCCGATAAGCCTCGCAGTACCGGCTTGTCAATGCTCATTGATAAAGGCTTGGGTTTAACCGATTTCATGGATCTTATTAAAATTGCAGGGGATTATATAGACATGATTAAGTTAGGTTTTGGCACATCCCTACTTTATCCAGATGCTGTACTGCACCAAAAAATTTCTTCCGCAAGAAAAGCGGATATCCAAATCTTCCCCGGCGGCACTTTCTTTGAAATTACCTACTTGCAAAACAAAACAGATGCTTTGTACGAATTACTGTTGGATTACGGTTTTACAGGTATTGAGATTTCAGATGGAACCATAGAACTCCCAGCTTCCAAACGTGTTGCTGAAATTAAAAAAGCAAAAAAAACGGGACTTGATGTAATTACAGAAATTGGGAAGAAGGATCCCAGAGATATGGTAGAAATGTCTGTCTTCCGAGAACAGATTAAAGCCGATTTGGAAGCGGGTGCTACAAAAGTAATTGTGGAAGGCAGGGAATCGGGCAAAGGTGTAATGCTTTATGATCAGCAAGGAGAGATTAAAGAAGATGAACTTGAATTTTTAATAAAGAATCAAATAAACATCGATCTAATAATTTGGGAGGCACCTTTGAAAAGCCAGCAACACAAATTAATCAGCTTATTCGGTACCAATGTAAACCTGGGTAACATCGCACCCCAGGAAATTTTAGCATTAGAATCCTTAAGGCTTGGTCTGAGAGGTGATACCCTTCGCAACCTTTTAATAAAAATAAAATCTCCCCATGATTCCTCCTTGCACTTGCTACCTAAGACCGAAGCACTGAAATGAGTATATTATTTTAACTAATAATGAAAGAGAGAATGAAGATGGATAAGACTATCAAGATGGTTTTAACTGCCGGAGATCTGGAAACCGGCAAAATCCCTATTAATTCCCCGGTTGTAATCTATGATGTACTTAGGGCAAGCTCTACCATCACTGCCGCCTTAGCACATGGTGCCCGCTCTGTAATTCCCGTTTTAACATCAGAGGAAGCCTTCCTTCTTTACCATCGACTGGAGAAGGCAGGATTACCAGTTTTATTAGGAGGTGAACGTAAGGGAGAAAGAATTGCCGGGTTTCACCTGGGTAATTCGCCCGAGGAATACACGAGTAACATAATTTTTGATCACATCATTATTTTCACAACTACCAACGGCACGAAAGCAATAGTTAACAGCAAAAAAGCAGGTGCAAAAAAAATACTGATTGCAAGTTTACTCAACCAAAGTGCCATAGTCAATTATTTAATACAGGAAAAGTCCTTTACTATTATTTGTGCCGGAATCAAGAATGAATTTGCCTTCGAGGATTTTTATGCTGCGGGACTAATGCTGCATGAGCTATTAGGCAACACAAAAGAAAAAGGCTGGCAGCTTGATGATAGTGCATTAACAGCCCTGTATATTGCCAGACATTTTCGCCTAAACTCTGTGGTGATTGGGGAGGGAACCAATGGCCGCCGACTAATAGAAAAAGAAAAAATGGGGGATATACAATTTTGTTCAGCCACTAACCGCTACCCGGTCTTGCCCCTATTTATAAAGGATCGGATACTTTTGCAATCTACTGCTCAGCTTGCAAGTAATTAATTATACCCTTGGAAATTGCTTCTGCCAGTTGCTGACGAAAACCTTCATCCTTAAGTTTGCTTGTATCTTCCTGGTTGGAGAGAAATCCCAACTCTACTATTATAACCGGTATTTTTGCAGTTCTTAAAATAAAAAGATTTTCCCTGGGGAGAGGTAGGTTAGCATTTAATAATTGAACCTTATTAAGCTCCT
>CAZCQT010000043.1:0-9945 GCA_964500905.1 uncultured Moorellales bacterium | reverse complement strand
CCTAAAGCTATTTCGTTCGTCATTATTTTCTATTGAAGATGTGTCGATACAGCTTAAAAAGGGTGAAATTGTTAGCATCATTGGGGCTAACGGCTCCGGTAAGTCAACAGTGTTAAGATTGCTGACAAAATTACTTGTTCCTGGAAGCGGCCATGTCTATTTGGATGGAAAAAGAATTGATGAAATGTCCCAAAGGGGAATAGCACAAAAATTGACGATGCTGCCGCAAGTTCACGATCACAATCTAGATTTAACCGTTTATGACCTTGTTAAATGCGGTAGGAATCCGTTTCGAAAATGGTATGAAGGTACGGGGGCAGAGGATAAAGAGATTATTGAATTTGCTATTTCGGCAACAAACCTAAAACACCTAAGGTATCGCCCTTTACAGTCTCTTTCTGGTGGAGAAAGACAGCGGGCGTGGATTGCCATGTCGCTGGCACAAATGCCCGGTATTCTCTTACTTGATGAGCCCACAACATATTTAGATATATCTCACCAACTAGAAGTGATGGAGCTGGTAAAAAGATTAAACGATGAAAACGGCATTACGATTGTGATGGTGCTGCATGATTTAAATCAAGCAGCCAGATACAGCCATCGTCTAATTGCCATGAAGGACGGCAGAATAGTTCGTCAAGGGCCACCTAACGAGATATTTAATCCTCATTTCTTCAAGGAGGTTTTCGGAATCGATGTCAATATTCACTATGATGAAGATATTCCATTTTTTATACCAAGGTAGGCGGGCGTTATAAAACAAATAGTATCAACTGCCTAGCCCTTTAACAGCGAGTTATATCCTTCGGTGTTTCATCGTCCATTCGCTGTGACTATGGTACAGCTTTAATGGGTTGATCCATTTCTCTTTTCGTCTGTACACGACTAAGGTTTATAAGTCAATACAGCTTAAAAATAAAATTTAAGATTCAAAAAGGAGGAGTTTACTTGTTTTCAGTAGATTACAATAAAAACCCATTTATAGTTATTTGGGAGGTAACCCGTGCTTGCCAACTGGAATGCCTTCATTGTAGGGCGGAAGCACAGCATCACCGGGATCCATTAGAATTAACTTTTGAAGAAGGAAAAAAGTTAATGGATGAAATTTATGAAATGGGTAACCCCATATTTGTGTTAACGGGGGGAGATCCCTTGGAAAGGCCGGATATTTTTGAGATTGCAAAGTATGCAAAACAAAAAGGTATTCACGTTTCCCTAGCCCCGGCTGCAACAGCTAATGTAACAAAAGAAGTTATGCAAAAAGCCAAGGATGTGGGTCTATCCAGGTGGGCATTTAGTCTTGATGGGCATACTGCTGAGATACATGACCGTTTTCGAGGAATATCCGGCCCCTTTGATTTAACTATGAAGCTGATTAATTATTTACATGAACTGGGGATGCCAATTCAAATTAATACCACTATATCCCGCTATAATTATGAGTATTTGGATGAAATGGCAGAAATGATTAAGCAGCTGCATTGTGTTTTGTGGAGCCTGTTTTTCTTAATTCCAACCGGACGGGGAAAAGCAACTGATATGATTTCTCCCGCTGAGCATGAAAAGGTGCTTGGATGGTTATATAAGCAGTCTAAAACTGTGCCTTTTGATATAAAAACAACTGAGGCACAGTTTTACCGTCGTGTTGTGATTCAAAATAAAATGCGTGAAAAAACAAGTACAGGAAATAAAGATGCTATCCTGTACGAGGATGCATTAACAGGTGGGTTGATCAATAAAATTGACGGACTTGGTCGGGGCCCTAAGGGCGTGAACGCCGGTAATGGCTATGTATTTATATCTCATACAGGTGATGTTTTTCCAAGTGGATTTTTGCCGTTAAAAGCAGGGAATGTGCGTCAAATGCCTTTAGCGACCATTTACCGTGAATCTGAAATATTTAGAAACTTGCGAAACCCGGATGCCTATAAGGGTAAATGCGGAGTGTGTGAGTTTAGATATGTGTGTGGCGGATCCAGGGCACGTGCCTACAGTGTGACAGGAGATTATATGGAAAGTGAACCAAACTGTGTTTATATCCCAAAGGCATGGCGTGACAGGAGGCAAGGAGTCGTTTAAACAACTAACCAGCTTGCAATTAATGTAACAAAAAAAATATACCCTAGTTATTTGTTTCTCTGTTGAAATTCCTATTATTTTATTTTAAAAAGCTGTTATAATATTAATTGATACAGCAATTAAATTAATATGATTTTAGGGATACAGGTAACGGGGGGTAATAATAATGCAAGAAATAGGTAAGCGAGAAAAAAAGAAGCTGGAGACTAGACAGATTATTGCTGAAACCGCCTTGAACTTGTTTTTTAAAAAAGGTTTAAATGAAACTTCAATTGTAGAAATAATGGGAAAAGCAGGTTTAGGTACGGGTACCTTCTACAATTATTTTGAATCAAAAGAAGAGGTGCTTAAATGCTGTTTGGCTGAAAGAATAGATATGGCCGGCCAAGCTTGCGAGGATATCCAATTATCTGCGTTAAGCTCAACCCAAAAAATAATTCAAATTTTACAGGTTGTAGGAAACACCTATGATAAAAACCGCAGACTTGTCGAATTGTATTTAAGATACTACCATAGCTCCGATGTGGGCAGTAAGGAACCGCCCCACGGGGAAAGATTTGTAGAGGTTTTGTCAAAGATTGTTTCGGAGGGACAAAGCAAGGGCGAATTCAGAAAGGATATTCCCTGTGAAATTATAGTTGAAATGTTCACAGGTATTTTAAAAATTACCATGAGCAGTAGTATAAAGCTCACATTTATTGAAAATATTAATTTCAAGAGTTCAATGCTTTTAGAGGGTATTGTTAAAAGAGAAAAATAAACCAAAAAGCATCCCCATGCTGTTGCTTTCCGTTTTCCACTAAAAAAAAGACCCGAGGGTCTTTTTTTGCTTTATTTAATATCTACCATTCCTTTAATTTGTTCCCTTAGAGCTCTTTTTAGCATTTTACCCACGGATGTTTTAGGAATTTCCTCCAAGAATAAAACCGCATCCGGCAGCCACCATTTGGCAAACTTGGGAGCCAGGTAGTCAATTAACTCTTGTTCCGTGGTTTTTCCTTTGTAATTTTCCCTTAAGACTACGCAGGCTACAGGCCGTTCATCCCATTTTTCACTAGGTACGGCTACTACCGCTGCTTCTGCTACTGCCTCATGGCCCATTAGGGCATTCTCCAGATCCTGGGAAGAAATCCATTCCCCGCCGCTTTTAATTAAATCCTTGGTTCTGTCCACAAGCTTAACATAGCCTTCTTCGTCAACAGTGGCAATATCTCCGGTGTGAAGCCAGCCGTCTGCAAAAATGTGTTCGCTTCCCTTCTCCTTATAGTACTCACTGGCAATCCAAGGCCCCCTTAAAAGTAGTTCGCCCATTTCCTGTCCGTCCCATTTCACATCGCCTTTGTCAGATACGATACGCATTTCCAGGCCAGGTGTTAATAAACCCTGTTTTGCTTTAAAGGCCAGTTGTTCTTCATAAGGCAGATCCATTTGATAGCTCTTTAAAAGAGAAACTGTGGCCACAGGGGTAGTTTCAGTCATACCGTAAGCATTGATAAAAGGAATTTTATGTTTTTGCTCGTAGGCCTGGATCATGGCGGGCGGAGGTGCCGAGCCTCCGCAAACAACAGTCCTGAGGCTGCTCATATCCCGGCCGCCTTTTTCTATTTCATTTAAAAGGCCCATCCAGATGGTAGGTACCCCCGCAGTTACTGTTACCTTTTCTTGCTCAATCAAATCAGCCAAAATTGCCGGAGTGAACTGTGGACCGGGTAAAACCTGGGTGGCACCAAACCAAGTGCCTGCATAGGGCATGCCCCAAGCATTTACATGAAACATGGGCACAACCGGCATGCTTATATCCCTTTCCGACAAAGCCAGTGTATCCACCAAGCCCAAAGCAAAGCTGTGTAAGACTAAGGCTCTATGGGTATAAACAACTCCTTTAGGATTACCTGTGGTAGCGGAGGTAAAACACATACCTGCCGGGGTATTTTCATCAAAATCCCTCTTGAATTGAAATTGAGGGTCTCCCGATTCCAGAAGCTTTTCATATGAATAAAGAGGACTTAAGGTGGTTTCAGGTAATTCTTCCTGATCGGACATAATGATAAAATGCTTAACAGTGGTTAGCTTGCTTGCTATTTTTTCTACCAGGGGTAATAAATCTTCATCAAAGAGGACTGCTTTGTTTTCGGCATGATTGATAATGTAGATAAGGTGTTCCGGTGAAAGACGAATGTTGACCATGTGCAGGACGGCCCCAAGACCGGGAACTGCAAAATAAGCCTCCAGGTGGCGGTGCTGATTCCAAGCCAGGGTTGCAACCTTGTCTCCAAACCCTACCCCTAAGTTTTCCAGGGCACTGGAAAGGCGACGAGTCCTTTCGCCAATCTCTTTGTAAGTCAGGCGATGGGTTTTTGAGAGAGTACGAGAAATGACCAGCTTTTTGGGAAACAGTTTTTCTGCTCTTTCTAATAATGTGCTTAAGTTTAAAGGGATGTTCATCATTTTGCCAATTCCTCCTTGTATTATAAAATAGTGTATTTAATTAATACTACAAAATTAAGCGGTACAGGTCAAGAGTTTTATGGTAAAATTCTAAATATTTGTTTAATTATTAAAAGTGGCACAAATTCACAAAATAATATATAATAAATTCAAGAAAAAAGGGGGCCCGGTAAAATGACGACTGCAAAGCAACAAAATAATAAAGAGATTTTATTTTTTCATGGAAAGAGAAGGATCTTGGGGAATGAAATTCCCACCTATGTTTATTTAGTGGACGGCTTACTGATAGATACCGGCCCAAGGCATATGAGTTCCTTTTATCGTCCTCAATTTAACGAAAGCAAGATTGATCAGGTAGCTTTAACCCATCATCATGAGGATCACACAGGGAATGCAGCTTTTTTAGCAGCACAGGGAATTCCTGTTTACATTCATGGATCGGTTGTAAATATAACAAGGGAAAGGGCAAAAATACCTTTTTACAGGCAGGTTTTTTGGGGAGAAAGAGAGCCTTTTCCATCCCTGCCCTTGGGAAAAAGCTTTGAAACCAGTGGTGGCAAGCTTGTTAAAGTAATAGATACCCCGGGACATACAGATGATCATGTTACCTTCTATCTTCCGGGGGAAGGGGCAATTTTTACCGGAGATTTATTTGTCAGCCCTAAAACCAAAATGGGTGCCACGGGAGAGAATTATTGGAAGTGGATCAGGAGCTTGGATACTCTTTTGGAATATGATTTTGATACCATTTACTGTAGTCACTCCGGTGTAATCGCAGATGGCAGGACTCAAATGGCACGAAAGGCCGAATTGCTAAAAGAATTAAAGGAAAGGGTGGCGGAGTTAAAGCAGAAGGGCTTGGGAGTAAAAGAGATTAATAAAAGTATCTTTCCTAAAACCCTGCCTATTAAATATTTTTCCGGGGGAGAATGGGATTCCATCCACATTGTCAAATCCTTTATGATGGGTGAGTAGATATTTTTTTGATGGGAATCGTTTTGGCTGTTACCGGCTGGAATAATATGTTACAATAAACAGGAGACGAGGTTTCATTGAAAATGGCTGAAATAAAAAGGGGGCTGTTTCAATGGAGGCATTTATAGGAAAACAGGAAATAAGGCAATTTAATGAAGGCAAAAACTTTCATAGCTATTTAAAATTAGGAGCTCATCGAGTAAAAATGAACCGGATATGGGGAGTCCATTTTGCTTTATGGGCTCCTAATGC
Organism: uncultured Moorellales bacterium; assembly: GCA_964500905.1. Classification (GTDB taxonomy): domain Bacteria; phylum Bacillota; class DULZ01; order DULZ01; family DULZ01; genus JBBAFB01. The sequence goes on along the minus strand of CAZCQT010000043.1, from coordinate 4,191 downwards.
TATCTCTGTGAAGGTTGTGGGCGATTTTAACAGCTGGCAGGGCGAAGAACATGAGATGGCAATTGAAAAGGGCATCTGGTGTTTATTTATCCCTTACCTGGAAGAGGGAGAGCTTTATAAGTATGAAATTTTAACCGGGGCCGGGGAAAGAATTTTAAAGGCGGATCCCTATGCCTTTTATTCGGAGCTCAGACCTCAAACAGCTTCAATTATCTATTCCCTGGAGGGCTATCCTTGGGGGGATGATCTATGGGTAAGCAAACGAAACAAGGCTTTTCTAAGTGAAAGGCCTATGTTGATTTATGAGGTTTCCCTGGGAAGTTGGAAAAGGACAGCCTCGGGAGATTTCTATACATATCGAGAGCTTGCACAGGAATTGATTCCTTATGCTTTGAAAATGGGCTTTACTCACCTGGAGTTAATGCCCTTAATGGAGCACCCCTTTGATGGCTCCTGGGGTTATCAGGGAACAGGCTATTACTCTGCCACCAGTCGTTATGGCAATCCCCATGATCTGATGTATTTTGTGGACAGCTGTCATCAAGCCGGTTTGGGGGTGATCCTGGATTGGGTTCCGGGGCACTTTTGTAAGGATGCCCACGGTTTAGGCAGATTTGATGGAGAAAGGCTTTTCGAGGCCGAGGAGCATCCGGAATGGGGAACATATGAATTTAATTTTGCAAAGCCCCAGGTTTGGAGCTTTTTAATCAGCAATGCGGTATTTTGGCTGGAGCAATTTCATTTTGATGGGCTAAGGGTTGACGGTGTTACCAGTATGCTTTATTTGGATTTTGGTAAAGGCAAGGCAAGTTGGCAGCCTAATATTTATGGGGGCAGAGAAAATTTAAATGCCATCGCCTTTCTTAAAACCCTCAATGAAACGATTTCTTCCCTTTGTCCGGGGGCTTTAATGATTGCGGAGGAATCCTCACCTTGGCCGGGGGTAACAAGCTCCCCTGCAGTCGGGGGTTTAGGCTTTGATTATAAATGGAATATGGGTTGGATGAATGATACCCTGAGGTATTTTGAAACGGATTTTGAGAAAAGAAAGGAGAAGCATCAGCTTTTAACCTTTTCCCTTTACTATGCTTTTACAGAAAACTTTATACTTCCCCTATCCCATGATGAAGTGGTTCACGGTAAAAAATCTTTAATAGGGAAAATGCCCGGAGATTACTGGCAAAAATTTGCGGGCTTAAGGACCCTGTATAGCTTTCAATTATGGCATCCGGGGAAAAAGCTGCTTTTTATGGGAGCCGAGTTTGCTCAGTTTATTGAGTGGCGTTTTTATGAAGGACTGGAATGGTTTTTGCTTGATTATCCGGCTCATCTTCACTTCCATAATTTTATTAAGGAGGCCAACCGGCTTTATCTTCGGGAAGCAAGCCTTTGGCAAAATGATGAAAATTGGGAGGGCTTTCAATGGCTGGATGTGCACAATCATTTGCAAAGTGTTTTGGCTTTTTTAAGAAAGGACAAGACGGGGGGGTTTGTGATTTGCTTATTAAATCTTACACCTGCTTATTATCCCGAGTATAGGGTAGGTGTGCCCTCGGCGGGAAAATATGCAGAGCTATTTAATACGGATCACCTTGATTTTGGGGGGTCAGGGCAGCAAAATAAGAAAGTGTTGGAGGCGGAAGAGGTTCCTTATCACGATCAGGATTTCTCCTTAAAAATTCAGTTACCACCTTTGGCGGGAGTTCTATTAAAACCCCTAGCTGAATAAAATAGGATTTGTGCAATCACGGGAGGTCATAGGAATGTTTACAAGTAAAGAGGAATTTAAAAATACCTACCTAAGCAAATTTGCGGAGGTTCAGGGAAAAACACTGGATGAGGGAACTAGGTGGGAAAAATATCAAACCTTGGTATTTCTAATAAAGAACCGGGTTGGAGATAGCTGGGCAGGAACCAATAATACTTATGCGAAAAACCGGCAAAAGCAAGTGTTTTATTTCTCCATGGAGTTTTTAATTGGCAAACTGCTTTCTTATTATTTATTAAATCTGGGTATTAGGGAAACGGTTGAAGCCGGCCTGTCTGATCTGGGTATTGATTTGGAAGAGCTGGTGGCGGCAGAAAAGGATGCGGGGCTGGGCAACGGAGGCCTGGGAAGATTGGCCGCTTGCTTTTTGGATTCTATGGCTTTTTTGGGTATAGCCGGCCACGGCAATGGGATTCGCTACAAATATGGTTTGTTTCAGCAAAAAACCGTTAATGGCTTTCAGGTGGAATTACCGGATAGCTGGCTGAATAATGGCTATCCCTGGGAAATAAAAAAGCCGGACAAAGCTGTAGTTGTTAAATTTAAGGGTGATGTTAATGTTCAATATATTGAGGGCAAATTAGTTTTTCATCATGAGAACTATGAGCCGGTGTTGGCTATTCCCTATGATTTGCCCATAATCAGCTATGATAATTTAAATAATATTAATACCCTGCGTTTGTGGAGTGCTGAGCCGGTGTTGGAAGAGTTTGATTTGGCAAGCTTTAACAAAGGGGAGTACAGCAAAGCCGTCAGTTACCGTTCAGAGGTGGAGGCTATTTCCTACATCTTATACCCGGAGGACAGCAGTAGGGCCGGACAGGAATTAAGATTAAAGCAGGAATATTTTTTTGTGGCGGCGGGCTTGGGCTCCATTATACGCCGCTATAAAAAGAAAGGCGGTAAGTTAAAGGAGTTTAGTAAAAGGATCGCTATTCACATTAATGATACTCACCCTGCTCTTTGTGTGCCCGAATTGATGCGAATTTTAATGGATGAAGAAGGCTTAAGCTGGGAGCAGGCTTGGAATATAACAGTTAACAGCATTTCTTACACCAATCACACTATTATGCCGGAAGCATTGGAAAAGTGGTCCATTGATATAGTGAAATATCTCTTGCCCAGAATTTATATGATTATCGAAGAAATTAATGCCCGTTTTAAAGCGGAAGTCGGCAGAAAATACCCCGGCAATGAGTTAATTTTGAGAGAGACGGCTATTTTGTGGGATGGCCAGGTGCGAATGGCCAACCTGGCAGTGATCGGCAGTCATTCTGTTAATGGTGTGTCTGCTCTGCACTCGAACATTTTAAAGGAGAGCCTGTTTAAGGGTTTTCATAATATTTACCCCTATAAGTTAAACAACAAAACCAATGGAGTGAGTCATAGACGTTTTTTGTTAGGGGCCAATCCAAAGCTGTCTAACTTAATAACGGGTGCAATCGGAAGCGGCTGGATCTATGACGGAGCGGAATTGGAGGGCTTATTGCCCTTGCAAAGGGATCAAGCCTTTCTTGAGGAATTGGGTAAGGTTAAGAGGGCCAATAAGGAGATATTAAGCAATTTGGTTTGGGAAAGAATGGGTAGAAAAATAGATCCGGCAGCTGTTTTCGATGTCCAGGTGAAAAGAATTCACGCTTATAAAAGACAATTGCTTAACGCTTTAAGAATTATGGATTTTTATAATCGTCTAAAAGAAAATCCTTCTTTGGATCTGCCTCCCCACGTTTTTATTTTTGGGGGCAAAGCCGCACCCGGATATCATTATGCCAAAACAATTATTAAGCTGATTAACTCAATTGCTTACAAGGTTAATGCCGATGAGAGCCTACAAGGAAGACTGAAGGTGATTTTTTTAGACAATTTTAATGTTACCCTAGCAGAAAAAATTTATCCCGCTGCCGATATAAGTGAGCAAATCTCTACTGCCAGTCGAGAGGCCTCGGGAACAGGTAATATGAAATTTATGATGAATGGTGCCCTAACCCTAGGCACCCTAGATGGGGCCAATGTGGAGATTAAGGAATTAGTAGGAGAAGATAATATCGGTATTTTCGGTTTAAAAGCAGAGCAAGTGATGAGTTTTTATCAGAAAGGGGGTTATCATTCCTGGGACGAGTATCATCAGCAGCCTAGAATTAAGAGGGTTTTAGATCAGCTTTTATCAGGCTTTTTTGATGAGGGGGAGGGAGATTTTCGGATAATTTATGATTCATTGTTAAGGGATAATGATGAGTTTTTTGTTTTAAAGGATTTTCAAGCTTACTTAGATGCTTGGCACAGGCTTTGTAGGTTATATCGGGAACCTGATGAGTGGTACGGAAAATCTTTAGTGAATATAGCTAAATCAGGGTTTTTTGCCAGCGATCAAGCTGGCTACGCCCCTCCCTACACCATAAGCAAAACTGGAGCCCGCAGCCCTA
>CAZCQT010000042.1:0-10074 GCA_964500905.1 uncultured Moorellales bacterium | reverse complement strand
TAGCCTCTCAAAACTGAACTAATAGAAACAAAAAAGATTACGGGCAGTAAAGTCATAAAGGGCCAGTACGACCTTGGATCAACATAAATTTTTGGCAAAAGCCATGGTGCCAAATATAGCATTATAGCGGGGAAAGCAATTCCTGTTGCCAACAGAATATACATGGAGAAGCGAATAACAACGGTTATAAAAAAATAATCCCCTTGTCCCCGAAGCCTTGCAACAGTATTAGCCAAAGCCACAGGTATGCCGGCGGTAGTTAAAACCAATACTAATGTAATAAAAGGAAAAACTAATTCATATAATCCAATTCCTTCCGAGCCTATTAGTCGTACTGCGTAAACCCTGTATAGAAAACCTAAAACACGTGCTATTAGTGACCCTATGGCAAGCACAACTGCACCTTGGAAAAAGCTTTCTTTCATAACAACCTCCTCCGTTTGTTCATTTTATGCAGTTTGGCCACCTTATAGGATATAAGTATCAAAATATAGACTTTCAATACTATTTCCAAAAGATATAGATAGTTTTTCTAATGAGAATTAGGTTATAATGAAAAAGTAGAGCTACCTTTTAAAATTTTTATTGATTTAAAGGATTTTGCGTGTTATTAATTTAATATACATAGTAAACTATATTATTTGTTGGGAAACTTTTAAAACCCAACTAACAAAAAGGAGGACGCACATGAAAGTATTCACCACCGACAAGATCAAAAATATAGGGGTTGTGGCTCATGGCGGTGCCGGAAAAACCTCTCTAACCGAAGCAATGCTATTTAATGCTGGTGCTACCAACCGTCTAGGAAGAGTAGATGATGGCAACACAGTAGCAGATTACCATCCCGAGGAAATTAAAAGAAAGATTACTATCAATACCGCCTTAGCACCCTTGATCTGGAATGATTATAAATTAAACATTTTAGATACACCGGGTTATTCCGATTTTATTGGAGACGTTAAAAGTGCCCTCCGAGTAATAGACAGTTTAATCATTACTGTTTGTGCGGTTTCCGGGGTAGAAGTCCAAACCGAAATTCTGTGGGACTCTGCTGTAGAGCAAAATCTTCCCCGTTTTATTTACATCAACAAAATGGACAGAGAAAACGCCAACTTTGATAGGGTTTTAAATCAAATCAATGATCATGTTGATGGATTAATTACACCCTTTCAATTACCGATTGGTTCGGAAAATAATTTCAAGGGAATTGTTGACCTTGTCTCCTTAAAGGCATTATTCTACGAGGAAAACGGTAAAGCAAAGGAAAGTGACATTCCTTCTGAGCTAGAGGATCTTGCCCATGAATACCACGAAAAATTAATTGAGGCTGCAGCAGAGGGTGATGACGAGCTCTTAATGAAATATCTTGAGGGGGAAGAACTCTCTGTTGAAGAAATTCATTTAGGCTTACAAAAAGGGGTTAAAGAAAATAAAATAATTCCCGTTTTTTGTGGCAGTGCACTAAACAACATTGGCATTACTGCGTTTTTAGATAACCTAGTAGAATATGCACCGGGACCCCATGAAGCTTTGAATAAAAATGAGGAGCTAAACAAAGAAAGCTTCGCCGCCTTAACTTTTAAAACGCTAAGTGACCCGTATGTGGGTAAAATCAGTTTTATAAAGGTGTTTTCAGGGGTTTTAAAAGCAGATAGCGTTGTCTACAACAGTGCTAAAGAAAATGATGAAAAAATAGCACAAATTTTTATAATGCAAGGTAAAAACCAATTCTCTGTACCTGAATTGCATACCGGTGATATAGGTGCTTTGACTAAGCTGCAAACAACAAACACCGGAGATACATTAACTCAAAAAGCTAAACCAGTTACATTAGCCGGTATTGATTTTCCAATTCCAACCCTTTCAATTGCTATCCAGCCAAAAAGCAAGGGAGATGAGGACAAACTTGGATTGGCTATATCCAGACTTTTAGAGGAAGATCCGACCCTTCGTTACAGCAAAAATATAGAAACCAACCAAGCCGTAATGACCGGTATGGGTGAAATGCATTTAGATATCGTTTTAGAACGGCTGAAGCTAAAATTTGGTGTAGATGTTGAACAAATAGAACTAAAGGTGCCTTATCATGAGACCATACGCGGAAAGTCCGTTAAAGTGGAAGGAAAGCACAAAAAACAATCTGGCGGACACGGTCAATATGGGCATGTTTTTATTGATGTTGAGCCATTGCAAGAAGGGGAATTTGAATTTACAGAAACAGTCTTTGGCGGCTCTGTTCCGAGAAACTATTTTCCCGCAGTAGAAAAAGGTGTTAGGGAATCAATGTCCGAAGGTGTTTTAGCCGGTTACCCAGTTACAAACATCAAAGTAACCCTAACAGATGGCTCTTATCATAGTGTTGATTCATCTGAATTAGCTTTTAAAATTGCAGCCAGTATCGCCTTTAAAAAAGCACTAGAACAGGCAAAACCCGTCTTATTAGAACCAATCGTAAGTGTTGAAGTAAAAGTACCGGAACAATTCATGGGAGATATTATGGGTGATTTAAATGGCAAGAGAGGCCGCATTTTAGGGATGGAACCAAGTGGGAGAATGCAGACAATTAAAGCCCTTGTTCCTCAATCTGAAATGAACAGATATGCAATTGATTTGAAATCCATTACCCAAGGGAGAGGTCAATTTACAATGGAATTTTATGGTTACGAAGAGGTGCCGGCTAACATTGCAGATAAAATAATAGAAATGGCAAAAAGCGACTAATTTCATGAGCCTTGCCTAAGCTCAGGCAAGGCTTTTTTTATAAACAAAATAAACAAATCTTTATAATGGAAAAGAGGATATTGCAAAGTGATACCTACCGAGGGGCCAGAAAATAATAAATCAAATGAATTTATCCTTAATAAAGAATCTATTATTGAATTTAGCACTAGCAACCGAACTGAAGGGCAAGGTCAATTTTTTATTATATCTGGATCTTCGGGGGTAGGAAAAAATACATTGTTAAATTATGCATTGGAAAGAGTTAAGGATGTTCATTACCTGCCATCTATTACAACTAGACAACCTAGGGTTGGGGAAACACAGGGAAAACCTTATTACTTTGTTGATACTCAACACTTTAAAAAAATGATCGATAAAGGTTCCTTCCTGGAATGGAAGAAGATTCACAACGGGAATTATTATGGAACACACCTGCCAACGATCAGCTATGCTTTAAAAAACGGCTATAGCATTGCCACAGATATGGATGTATTAGGCTTTAAGGATGCTAAAAAAAGATTTCCAAATAACATTATCTCAATTTTTGTTTTGCCACCAAGCCTAGAGGAATTGAAAAGTCGCCTTTTACTTAGAGATAATAATATTTCGTTGGTAAATACTCGTTTAGAGAGAGTTGCCTTGGAAATTAAACACAAACAGCATTATGATTTTGTGATAATAAACGATTCCTTGGAAAAAGCAGGGAGGGAATTAGTTTTAATTATGAAAAATCAACTGAAAGGTAATGCAAAATGATGACAGGTAACTACATAAAGAATAGGGCTATTTACAATGTACACCTTTAAAAGGTGTACATTGGTCGGCTCTTACTCAATTAACTTAATAAAGCCCTGTGGCTTTTAGCCACAGGGCTTTATTTTTTATAATTTGGCAGGGGAGACAGGAATCGAACCCGCAACCAACGGATTTGGAGTCCGCTACTCTACCAATTGAGCTACTCCCCTTCAAGACATAAATTATTATACCTAGTTACCACGATGAAGTCAATTATTTTAAATTATTAAATTTAAAATTTGTAGATTGCAAATTTAAAATCTCCAACACATTTTAGCAGCTAAAAAGGGGAGGTTCTGCCCTTTTTTAAAAAACATCAGGCTTTTTTATTGTTTGGAACTAAAATCATCCAACTGCGTACGGTAAAAATCAGCTACCAAGTTCCAATCTTGTATAAATAATTGCAATAAAACTGGTCTTCTTCTTACTGCCAAGGGGTGGTAACTAAAAGCTGTAAGGATATTCTCATGGCTATGTATTTTGCCCCGTAATTCTTTGATAGTAACTGCCGGGTTATTTAAATACCACTGTGCTGAGATATTACCAAGGCAAAATATTATCTTTGGCTTTTTATTTAGCAGGTGATTATGTAAAAACTTTATACATGTGCTCCTGGATAAATCTTTATCATATTTTCTCCTAGGGCGACAACGCAGCACAAAAGTTAGATAAATATCATTCTCATCTAAGCCCACCTTAGACACAGCATCATATAAAGTTTTTCTTGAACCACAGACAAATGGTTCACCTAATTTGTTTTCCCTGGCACCCGGGTTATCCAACAAAACAACAATGGCTGCCTGTGGATTTCCTTCCCCCCAAATAATCCTGCCTCCATGTTTATATAATTCACATCGTGTACAATCAATTGCTTCCGCCGGCACCATATCCTCTGCCCATAATTCTAGGGATTTTGTATCCGCAAATAAGTCTAATTTATCCCTTTTCTCCATTATAGACTCTTTTCCCCGAGGTTCTACCTTTACTGGGATTCTGTTTTAAATGCTTATTTTTGGCCGCTAAACGAGCCGCAACCACATCCACCTTGACATTAAATTGCTTATCTGGACTCATAAGGCTTACCTCCTATATTTTTAGATAGTTTAACTGAAATCCACCTTTATTATACTTACTAGGCCTATATTTAAAATTAACCAGGGAAAAATATAAAGAAGGCTTATTGGATTTACTGTAGTTTCATGGCAGGAAAGAAACAAAAGAAAGAGAAATATTACAAGGATACTTAATAATACTAAAGGTGCTGATTTTTTTGCAAAAAATAATGGGAAGGTTTCGCTTAATATTAATTTTGACGCTAATCCTGGGCTGGATAATAATTTATATCGGATCGGGGTTAATTACTGAAGGCCTTTGGTTTAGCCACTTAGGTTTTGGTAATCAATTTATGAAAATTATTTCTACGAAGATTTTAATCCACCTCTTACTTTTTATCTTTACCTTTTTAGTATATTATATGAACTTTAGATTTTCTTTAAAGGGCATAGGCATACAAAAAGTCGAAGAGCCACTACCTTACTTTTTGCAGCTTTACAGAAATTTAATATTAAGAATTCCCGCTAAAACAATACACTTGGTTTTTATAATAATAGGTGTGATTGTAGCAGGGTATACCACCTATTTATTTGAATCTGGTTGGGCACTTTGGCTACAATTTATTAACAAAACAGCTTTTAACATCGTTGATCCCATCTTTGGCCTAGATCTTAGTTTTTTCGTCTTTCTTTTACCCGTAATTGAAATGCTCCAACAAATATTTCTCACACTTTTAATTGGTCTTTTACCCTTTACAGCTACGATTTATATCGTTTTTAACCCCGGCCAACTTCTGGGTTGGAGAAAAAACAAATTAAGTAGCGGCCAGATACATTTGTTAATACAGTTGGGTATTTTATTAATACTAATTGCATTAAATCTTCTAATTCAAGCTTTCCGTTTGCCACTTACCAACGGACCTATTATGCATGGAGCAGGGTATACAGATATTCATGTCCGTTTACCCGGTTACCTTATAAGTTCCCTTACTTTAATTGTTTTTTCAACCTCTTGTTTTCTGAGCTTTAGAAAGTGGCAAGCAAGAAAAATAATTAGAAGGGGCCTACTAGTACTTACTATTACCCTAATTTCTTTAGTTGGCTTACCCTCCTTAGTACAAAATCTATTGGTGGAACCAAACCAATTTGCAAAAGAAAAACCATATCTTGAAAATCATATTAATATGACTCAAAAAGCTTATAATCTGGAAAATATAGAAGTTCGGGAGTTTCCCAGCGAATCAAAAATTTACAATCTGGATAACCTTGGACCAACATTGGATAACATTCGACTTTGGGATTGGAGGCCATTGCAATTAAGTTATAACCAATTGCAAGCCTTGAGCTATTATTACGATTTTTGCGGAATTGATGTTGATAGATATATAATTGATGGAAAACTGCGACAAGTGATGCTTGGTGCCAGGGAAATTGACCTAAATCGTTTTGAACCCCATGTTCAAACATGGATCAATACAAAACTTAGATACACTCATGGTTATGGCATAGTAATGAGTTCAGTGGATGAAGTTACTTCCAATGGGTTACCCAAATTTTTGCTAAAAGATATTCCGCCCATCTCATCAATTGATTTGGAAATAAATAGACCGGAAATTTATTTCGGCGAACTCACCCACAGTTATGTTATTACAAATACAAATATAAAAGAATTTGACTATCCTAAGGGTGAAGATAATGCTGAAACTGTTTACCAGGGGACAGGAGGCATAGAGCTAAACAATTATTTTAAAAAACTACTTTTTGCCGCCCGCTTTAAAGACTATCGCCTGTTAATCAGTAACGAAATCACGAATGAAAGCCAAATATTATACAATAGGCAAATAGTTGATCGCGTTCAAAGAATAGCACCATTTTTAAAATTAGATACCGACCCTTATTTAGTACTGGCGGAAGGACGCCTATTTTGGCTTTTAGATGCCTACACGACTACATTCAACTACCCTTATGCGGCCGTAACGGAAGGTTGGGGTAATTATGCCAGAAATTCCGTTAAGGTTGTTGTAGATGCATATGGAGGAGATGTAAGTTTCTTTTTAACAGACGAAAGCGATCCCTTGGCTCAAACTTGGCGAAAAACTTTCCCCCAATTATTTAGCGATTTGAACGGGGCACCTGATGGATTAATAGAACATTTTCGCTACCCTGTTGATTTATTTAGGATACAGGCGGGAATCTATGCCAAATACCATATGTCAAACCCTTTGGTATTTTATAACGATGAGGATGCATGGCGAATTCCTGAGGAAAAATACGAAGCAAATACTATACCTATGGATCCTTATTACAGCATTTTACAGCTCAATCAAGAAAAAGATCCTGAATTTATCCTGATGCTGCCTTTTATACCAGCTAAACAAATTTCTAACATGGTGGCCTGGATGGCTGCTTTAAATGATCCACCCAACTATGGTCAATTAGTGGTCTATAAATTTTTTAAAGATAGGCATTACTACGGACCCATGCAAATAGAGTCAAGAATAGATCAAGATTCAGAAATTTCGCAGCAACTGACTCTCTGGGATCAAAGAGGCTCCAAAGTTATAAGAGGTAATTTGCTTGTAATTCCTTTAGATGGTGCAATACTGTATGTTGAACCAATTTTCATCCAATCTGAGCAAAGCAGTATTCCCGAACTTAGCCGGGTAATAATTGCTTTTGAGGACAAAACTATTATGGCTAAAACACTGAAAGAAGCCCTTATAAAAGTCTTTGAGCAGCCTATTATTACAACCGACAAAGAACCCGAAGGCATAAGCGTGCCGGGAACGCCCATAGAATATGATGCAAATTCCAGCGTAGAAAATTTAGTTTTGCAAGCTAAGGAAACATATGATAAAGCTATTAACGCTCAAAAAGCAGGAGATTGGGCTGACTATGGAACCCAATTAAATGTTTTGGAAAGCATTTTAAAGCAACTCATATACAGCACCGAAGGATTTTCGGAATTGCAACTACAATAGAATGAAGCAGAGGAGGGCTAAGAATCTATAAACCAAAACTTACCACAGTGGGAAATAAAAACATTTACTATTTTGATGTAATACCACCTGAATATAAAAAAACCCTCATCTGTATTCACGGTGCAGGAGGTTATGCCCATCACTGGGGAAACCAATTAAGGAAAGCCGTTGACTGGAATTGTCGTATTATTGCCGTGGATCTACCGGGACATGGTAAATCGGGTGGAAAGCCCCTCAGGAGTATAAATAACTATAAGCATTTTATTGAACAATTTTTAGCTCAACTGCAAATAGTTAATTACGGTGTAATAGGGCATTCTATGGGTGGAGCCATAGCATTGGATATGGCTTTAAACAGTTTGCTTCCCCCAAAGAAAATAATACTTATAGGTACTTCACCAACATTCCGGGTTAATACAGAAATACTTAATGAATTTAAAAAAGGGTTGAAGCCCGATCGCTTTATAAAAGCAGCCTATAGTAAGACTACCCCTATTGACTTTTTAAATGTAGCCTTAAAAGAATTTGCAGCAACACCGGCACAAACTTATTTTTACGACCTTTTAGCTTGCAAAAACTTTGATGTAACTGAAATAATAAAAACGCTCAGTATCCCTTCCTTTTGGCTTTTTGGTGACTTAGATCGTCTCGTATCAAACAAAGAAGTCATCAGCACAATTTCTCATATTACTTCATGTCAATATAAAATTATAGAGACAGCAGGACACATGCTTCACCTTGAACAAGCAGAAATAATTAATAACGAAATTTATAATTTCTTATCTTCAACTAATTAAAAAATTAGAAGACTTCAATTTGGAGGCACAAATGGATCACTATATTATTTGGCTATGGGCAGAATATGGAATGCATCCAATTATATTTTTATTAACCGTTTCTACCTTAGTTTTTATGTTGCTACTCATGATCCTGTCAAAAAGAGTGAAACATCACTGATAAATAACAAACGGAGGAATCACAATGAAGATAGGTTTTTTCACTGATAGTTACAGACCATATACCAGTGGCGTAGTCCGCTCCATAGAAACTTTTACAAAAGAACTTACGGAGTTGGGCCATAATGTCTATATATTCGCACCTCAATACAAGGACACAAAAAAAGAACAAGGAATATTTCGTTATGTTTCCGTGCCTTCACCTACCAACCGGGGTTTTTCCTTAGCTATTCCTGTTTCTGTTAATGCCAAACCTTTAATCAGAAAACTTGGGCTGGAGATTATTCACGTACATTCCCCTTTCTTATTGGGGAGGCTGGGAGCAAAACTGGCCACCTTGGAAGATATACCCTTGGTCTATACCTATCATACTTTATATGATAAATATATACATTATATACCCTTTGCACCGGATCTCTCAGGTAAGCTGGTACAAAAATTAACAGCACATTTCTGCAATCGTTGCGACCTAGTTGTGGTTCCCACAAAAATAATAGGTGATATAATCCGTTATAATGGAGTTAATACCCTAATTAAAGACATACCAACAGGTATTAATCTTGATGGATACAGCACAGGTAACAGCAATTGGCTCAGAGATACCTATAATATCTCCAAAGAACAGCAGGTTTTGCTATTTGTTGGAAGAATAGGGCAGGAAAAAAATCTAAACTTTTTATTGGAAAGCTTTTTAAAGATACAAAGTGAAGAGCCGATGACAAGATTAGTTTTAGTCGGCAGCGGTCCTTTTGAACAAGAATTAAAACAATTTATAGCTTCTTTAGGATTAACTGAAAAAGTTATATTCACCGGGACTTTAAATAGGGAAGAAGTGATAAATTGCTATTTAGGGGCCGATTTATTTGTCTTTGCCTCCACAACTGAAACCCAAGGACTAGTTCTGGGAGAGGCAAAAGCAGCTGGTTTGCCAATTGTAGCCGTTAATGCTTATGGGGTGTCAGAGATGCTAACACATAATTACTCAGGCTTTTTGACTCCTTTAGATAAAATAGAATTTACACAGCATGTACTGAATTTGTTAAAAGATAAAGAATTATATAATCGGATATCAATACAAGCCAAAAAAGAGGCAGATCAGATTTCATCTAAATCATGTGCCACAAAATTAGTTGAAGCATACCAGGAAATAATTTCTCTTAAAAATCAAAATGTTGCCGGATATTAAATATATCAAATTGCAAATTGCAAAGCCGGTATTCAGGATATGAATGCAAGAGGGGTGATGACAAAAAGAATGGGATCGAAATCAATGAGCAATAATAAGTTTACATAATATAAATTATAAGAACCAATCTTTTATAAAAGAAAAAGCCCTTATTTTAAAGTATTTTTATTTTGCTTTAAAACGAGGCTTTTTTATATTTAAAACCTACTGGGTATCTTAAATCAAACCTAAATTAAATACCTTTTTTAAAATCCTGCACTGGGTATTTTTAATATCTGTCCCGGCTGAATGTGACTTGTAGGATTCAAATCATTTATTTTCTGTATCTGATAAATTTGTTGTCTGATATCTTTTTTGGGATTTCCATATTTCTCGACCAAATT
>CAZCQT010000041.1:0-10206 GCA_964500905.1 uncultured Moorellales bacterium | reverse complement strand
GGCTCTTGGTAATAGGGCCGCCTCCAACTCATTGATTTTAATTTTAACCTTATACTCGCTGATGTCTTTAACTGTTGCGGTCAGGCCTACGCCATCTTTTAAAGTGATAACTCCGTTGTCCTGTAAAAGCCAAAGGGCACGTGCTTCATTGGTTGCATCATTGGGAACAGCAATGGTATCGCCATCCTTCAGTTCGCCTAGATCTGTGATCTTTTTGGAATAAAGTGCATATGGCTCAAAGTGAACTGCTGTTGTCCATACAAGCTCCATTTTGTTCTTTTCATTAAATTCATCCAAGTAAGGGATGTGTTGGAAGAAGTTAGCACCTAGTGACCCATCATTTAAAGCAATGTTGGGCAGTACGTAATCAGTAAATTCCTTTACCTCCAAATCTACCCCTTTCTCCTTGAGCAGATCCTTGGCTACCAGCAAAATTTCTGCATGGGGCGTAGGTGTGGCACCAATTACCAGTTTGGTTAGTTTTACCTGTTTCTCAGTGACTTTTCCTTCACCTTTATCGATTAGCGGAGGCAGATGTGTCCAGTACATCATGTTGAATTCATCTGTGCTGGCATCTTTACCTTGTAAAGCCGGTACCCCTCCGCCTTCTGAGACCAATGGAGGCAGGTGAGTATGCGGCTGGGCATCAGTTCTGCAGCCTGTTGCGAAAGCTAAAACTAATCCGATAATTAAAAGCAATACTAAAAACCTTTTATTTTTCATGCTAATCCCCCTTAAGTTCATGTTAAACTTTTGATGTTGTTTTTACAAATGGTCCTTAAATATTTAATTAAACATTTAAGGACCATTTGCTTACATTAGTGCTTAAAGATTACTTTCCAACCAGTGGAGGCAGATGTGTCCAGTACATCATGTTAAATTCTTCTCCAAATACATCCGGTACAGCCAAAGCTGGTACTCCTCCTCCTTCTGAGACCAATGGAGGCAGGTGAGTTTGAGGCTGGGCGTTAGTCCTGCAACCTGTAGCAAAAGCCAAAGCTAGCCCCACAATTAACAACAAAACCAAAACTTTTTTTACTGACATGCTTAATCCCCCTTAAAAAATTTTTTTTAAATTATCTTTTATCAATATTTGCTGCAATTCTATCTCCAATCATTTGCAGTATTTGTATAAGTATTATTAAGACTATAATAACTACAAACATTAATGTTGTTTCGAAACGGTAAAAACCGTATCTCAAGGCAACATCTCCTAAACCACCCCCTCCCACAGCACCTGCCATGGCTGAATAACTAATTAAAGTTATTGTTGTAATGGTTGCCCCTAAAATTAAAGAGGGCATTGCTTCGGGTATCAGCACCTTGCGGATTATATCCATAGAGCTGGATCCGGATGCCAGGGCCGCTTCTATTACCCCCCAGGGAATTTCCTTGAAAGAGGATTCGACCATGCGTGCCACAAATGGAATAGCTGCAATAGTTAAAGGTACAATGGCAGCGGTAGTGCCAATTGAAGTACCTATAATTTTTCGGGTAAAGGGAGTTAAAAAAGCCAACAAAATAATAAATGGAATAGAACGCCCAATGTTAACAATTGTACCCAAAATAGAATTCAATTTTTTATTTTCATTTATATGTCCTGATTCGCTGATAACTAAAATAATACCTAAGGGGATTCCTATTAAGTAGGATATTACAACAGAAACTGAAACCATATAAACTGTTTCCAAAAGTCCCTTCCAGACTAAGCTAAGCATTTCTGACCAAGGCATCTATAACACCTCTACTTCCAGCTGCAAATCCTTTAAATAGCTAATACCTTTTTCTATCTGAGTCCGTTCACCTAATAGCTGAACAGTTAAGGTTCCAAAAGTATGCTCTTGTATATGATCTATATTACCATAAAGTATATTTGTTTTCAGCCCATAATTGGAAACTAAATTAGATAAAATAGGTTGCCCTGCTACATCCCCTACAAAGGTGATTCTGATAATATTTCCGCCGCTTCCATTGTTTTTAAGAACCACTGCTTCGGGCACATCAATATTAATTACGGTGTTGATAAAGTGTCTGGCTGTAGCGGTTTTTGGTTGAGTGAAAAGCTCAAGTACGGAACCTGATTCAACAACCTTTGCGTTTTCAATTACAGCCACAGAATCACAGATCTCCTTAATCACATTCATTTCATGGGTAATTACCACCATGGTCAGGCCAAAATTTTTATTGATATCCTTTAGTAAATTAAGAATAGCTTGGGTTGTTTGAGGATCCAAGGCTGAGGTGGCCTCATCACACAGTAAAACCTTAGGGTTGTTTGCTAGGGATCTGGCAATGCCTACTCTTTGCTTTTGCCCTCCGCTTAATTGAGAAGGGTAGGCATTAATTTTATCTGTTAAGCCAACTAACTCTAATAGTTCTATTACTCTGTTTTTAATTTCTTGTTCCTTGTGACCGGCTATTTCCAATGGAAAAGCAATATTACCATAAACAGTTCGGGACCACAATAAATTAAAATGTTGAAAAATCATACCGATATCCTGCCTGGCAAGTCTTAATTGTTGAGGTGATAGTCTGCCCATATCAATGCCGTCAATCATAACCTGACCGGAGGTGGGCTTTTCCAACATATTAATGCAACGAACCAAGGTGCTTTTGCCCGCACCGCTTAATCCTATTATACCATAAATTTCACCCTTTGGGATATGTAGACTAACCCCGTTAAGAGCAATAACTTCTCCCGCATTGCTGGGGAAAACCTTATGTAAATCAATAATTTCAATCATTTTCACACCTACCTAAAAAAAAACTCCCTGTTGTTAAAAGACAGAGAGAACTAAGCTGTTTGCTTTACTCTCATCTGACAGATGCCTCACATCCGCAGGAATTGGCACCGTTCCTTTTAGGTTAAGATAAAAGGGGGTTGCCGGGTTTCACAGGGCCAGTCCCTCCACCTACTCTGGATAAGAGTTAATCCGTATTGCTTTTGAAAACAATATAACACACCGGAGAGGCAAAGGTCAAGAATATTTTGGATTTAACTCTTTAAGATAGTAAAGGAAGAAAGGGAATTTAAAAATTATGCCGAAATGAAATAATAAATCAGAGTAATAATTGAGGAGGCAATAGTCATGGGGTACCAAAGTAAATTAAAAGATCCCTTTATTGATGCTTTATTCGAAGGTATTCTCCTTTTAAAGGATGAACAGGAATGCTACCGTTTTTTTGAGGATATTTGCACTGTTGCTGAATTAAAATCATTGGCCCAAAGATTGGCAGTGGCTAAAATGCTGGAACAAGATGCAACTTATACCGCTATTGCAGAAGTAACAGGTGCAAGTACCGCAACTATCAGTAGGGTGAAAAGGTCCTTAAATTATGGGGCCGATGGTTATAAATTAATATTATCTCGATTAGAAAGTATTGACAGAAGTAGTGGTGCGTGATAGCATTACTTTAATAATTTAACATATTAAAGGGGTGCTTTTATGGATATTCAGTTATCTAAATTTCAAATGCCCGTTGGTTTTAAGGACATATTGCCCTTTGAGGCTTGGTTAAGAAGAAAACTTAAAGAAGGGTTTTTTCAATTATTTAATCATTGGGGTTATCAGGAAATTACACCACCCTGTTTGGAATATTATGAGCAATTACGCGGAAGCAGTAAGGAAGAAGAGTTGTTCAAATTAATTGAACCCAGTGGCAGAATTTTGGCTTTACGACCGGATTTGACTACCCCTATAGCCAGAATGGCGGCAACTCATTTAAAGGAAGCAACTCTGCCTATTCGCCTTTGTTATTTTGGCAACGCATATCGGTACGAGGGAATTCAAGTAGGTAGGCAAAGAGAGTTTGAACAGGCAGGGGTAGAATTATTAGGAACGCCGGGGGTAGGTGCTGATGCTGAAATGGTTGCCTTAGCCGTTGAATCTCTACGCTTGTCTGGATTAGCGGATTTTCAGCTAGGAATCGGTCAAGTTGCCATTACTCACGGTTTACTGGCAGATGCAGGCGTTCCCGTGGGCGAAATTGAAAGCATAAAGCTTTTAATGATGCGTAAGGATTTTGTCGGACTGGAGGAAAAGTTGCTGCAATTAGATTTGCCCAAGGAGAGAGGACAGGAGATCAAGGCAATCTTTTCTTTAAGGGGCGGCGGCGAAATTTTAAATAAAATCACAGGAATGGCCAAAACCGAAACCATTACAAAGGCCATCGAAGATTTAAAAGAGGTTTACTCAGCATTGGGAGTTTTGGGCTTAACAAAACATATCTTTTTTGATTTTAGTATTTTAAGGGATTTTGACTACTATACAGGTATTGTTTTCGAGGGTTATGCCTCTGGTTTTGGCTATCCCATTTGCGGCGGGGGGAGATATGATGGTTTGCTGGGTAAGTTTGGTTGGCCTGTCCCGGCCGTTGGTTTTGCTATTGGCATTGATAGACTGGTGGGTGCTCTGCCCAAAGAAGAGGAATTGGGTTTGGATGTATTAGTTGCTGGCGGTAATTTAGCGGATCGTTTACATGCAGCAAGCCTTTTAAGGAAGCAAGGACTTAAGGTTGAAGTGGAGATTATAGAAAGAAGCCAAAGGGAAATCGGGGAATACATGCTCAGCAAAAATATCGCCAGACTGGTAAAGGTTGAGGAGGCGAAGTCCAATGACTAAAAGCCTAATTACTATTGCATTGCCTAAAGGGAAACTGGGTGAGGAGGCCATTGCTCTTTTAGAAAAGGTAGGTTTGCCTACAATTAATCTCAAAACGGACTCGCGTCGGCTGTTGTTTGAATACCCGGAGGAGGGCTATCGGTATTTAATTTGTCGTCCCACAGATGTACCTGTTTATGTGGAACATGGTGCGGCGGCCCTGGGTATTGTTGGCAAGGATACTATTGAAGAATCGACGGCTGATGTTTTTGAGTTGGTAGATTTGAGGTTCGGCTTTTGTAAATTTGTTGTTGCTTTGCCGTTGACGAAGGCAGAGGAAATTACCGTCAACGGGGTACCGGAGCTCAGAAAACTTAATCACAAAAGGGTTGCCACAAAATTTCCTAATGTAGCAAAAAAATACTTTTCTTCTCTGGGAATGCAAGTAGAAGTAATAAAACTTCACGGTAATATTGAGTTAGCCCCCAGGGTTGATTTAGCAGAAATGATTGTGGATATAGTTTCTACCGGAAAAACCCTAAAAGAAAATCAATTAGTTGCAGTAGCGGATATTTTTAACGCCACTGCCAGGCTTATTGCTAACAGAGTTAACTACAGGATGGAATTTCAATCCATAGATCCTTTGGTTCAGGGCTTAAAGCAGATTGTAGAAGAAGGGGGCTAGGCCATGCTCAGAATAATAAAAAGCGAGGATCCCTTTGTGCAGGAGCTGCAACAACTGGGTAAAATTGAAGGAGAGGAAGTTCTTCCCCTGGTAGAAGAAATAATTGATAATATTAAAGCCAGGGGAAATTCCGCATTGATAGAATACACTAAAAAGTTTGATGGGGCCTCTTTTGCAGAAGAAGATTTGAAGGTAGATCAGGCGGAGATCGAAGAGGCTTATGCAAAGGTTACCGATGGATTTTTAGAATCATTAAGAGCCGCCATTGATAAAATTTATGCTTTTCATCAAAATCAATTGCAAAAATCCTGGTGGACTATGGATGGTGATGGCAGTTTAGTTGGTCAAATGTACCTGCCTTTGTCAAGAGTTGGTCTTTATGTGCCGGGGGGGACAGCCGCTTACCCTTCCTCGGTTTTAATGACTGCCATACCCGGCTTAGTTGCCGGAGTAAGTGAATTAGTGATGGTTTCCCCACCGGATAAGGAGGGTAAAATTAATCCTTATACCTTGGTTGCCGCAGCTGAAGTAGGCATTTCCGAAATATATAAAATTGGTGGAGCCCAGGCTATCGCGGCTTTAAGCTACGGTACGCAAACAATTGAAAAGACAGATAAAATAGTTGGCCCCGGTAATATTTATGTTACAATGGCGAAAAAAGTTTGTTATGGTGATGTAGGTATTGATATGCTAGCAGGTCCAAGTGAAATATTAATAGTTGCAGATGACACTGCCAACCCGGTCTATTTGGCTGCTGATTTATTGTCTCAGGCTGAACACGATGTTCTGGCCAGGGCTATCTTGGTAACCCCTAATGAAGCACTCGCAGTAGAAACAGCAGCACAAATAGAAAAACAGTTGGAGTTGTTGCCTCGTCGGGAAATAGCCTTGAAATCTTTAAAGGAAAGAGGGGCTATTATAATTACAAGTGATTTGGAGGAAGGAATAGCGATCGCCAATTTTTTTGCCCCTGAGCATTTGGAGTTGGCCTTGGCTGAACCCATAAGCTGGCTCGGAAAAATAAAAAATGCAGGGGCGGTTTTTTTAGGTCATTATACCCCGGAATCTCTAGGAGATTATTATGCCGGACCAAGTCATGTTTTGCCTACAGGCGGTACGGCCAGATTTTCTTCCCCCCTTAATGTAGATATGTATCTTAAGAAAACCAGTATAATCAGCTATACTAAGGAAGGGCTCCTGAAGGCTTCCAGGGCAGTGGAAGAACTGGCAAGGATAGAAGGCCTTCATGCCCACGGTCTGTCCATCAAAGTAAGAAAATAACAGGGGTATTGTCATTATCCCTCCTTGATTAAAGAATAAAAAGAATGGGTGGTGATTTTAGTGGAAAGAAAAGCCTTAATCGAAAGAAAGACTACAGAAACACAGATTAAATTAGAATTGTTTTTAGATGGTGAAGGCCTCTTTAAAGGTAAAACAGGCATTGGTTTTTTTGATCATATGCTTCACCTATTAGTACGCCACAGCGGATTTGATTTGGCAATTGAAGTGATAGGAGATTTAGAGGTAGACAGTCACCATACGGTGGAGGATTTAGGAATTTGTTTGGGGCAAGCATTGGCATTTGCATTAGGGGATAAAAAAGGTATTAATCGTTATGGCAGTGCCTGGGTTCCCATGGATGAAGCCTTAATCTTAACAGTTCTTGATTTAAGTGGGCGCCCGTTTTTTAACGGACAAATAAATTTGCCCAGTCAACAAGTGGGAAGCTTTGATACAGAGTTAGTGGAAGAATTCTGGCACTCCTTTACAATCCACGGAGGAGTCACCATGCACATCAAGCAAGAAGCGGGTAAGAATACCCATCACATTATTGAAGCAATTTTTAAAAGTGCAGGCCGTGCTCTAAGAGAAGCGGTAGCACTGGATCCAAGAGAAAAAGGGGTGCCTTCTACCAAGGGGATTCTTTAGGAGTAATGTTTAGGCAACGGTCAAGCAGTAGGCAAGCAGCAGTTTTGCATGTGATTCTGCATGAGACCCTTCACTTCGTTCAGGGTGACGTTGGAGCGAGGTCTTACTTAAGCGTCATCCTGAATGTAGTGAAACGGAATGAAGGATCTCATGCACAAAAGCATGCAAAAAGACCCAAAAGTAACATCCCAAAAGTTTTTCCTTTCCAACTCTTCAACCAAAAAGCCTAAGGCTTTTAAGGAGGTTATCCAATGTTAATCATACCCGCTATTGATCTGAAGGAAGGTCAATGCGTAATGCTTTTTCAGGGGGATCCCAAGCAAAGCACGATCTTCTCCGACGATCCGGTTCAGATGGCAAAAACATGGGAGCAGCAAGGGGCTCCTATTTTGCATTTAGTGGATCTGGATGGTGCTTTTTCGGGGAGGCCTAAAAACTTTGAAATAGTAAAAGAAATTATTCAAAAAATAAATATACCCGTTCAGCTTGGCGGCGGTATCAGAAACATGGACGAAATAGATAATATCTTAGCCGCCGGTGTACAAAGAATAATTCTAGGTACGGTAGCTATCTCCAACCCTGATTTAACTAAAGCGTCCTTGGAAAGATATGGAGACAGGATTCTTATTGGTATTGACGCTACCGATGGATTGGTGGCGGTAGATGGCTGGGGAACAAGATCCCAAAAAACATTTTTAGATCTGGGTCATGAAGTAAAATCCTGGGGTGCCAAAAGAATAATTTTCACTGATACAAAAAGAGATGGTACCTTGAAGGGGCCAAATATAGAAAGCACTATACTCATGGCTAAGGAAACAGGCCTGAAAGTAATTGCTTCCGGAGGGGTGTCTTCAATGGAGGATCTACTCGCTTTAAAAGAATATGAAGCACTTGGTATAGAGGGAGTAATTGTAGGAAAGGCAATTTATCTAGGTAATATAGATCTATCGCAGTCCGTGAAGCTTTTAAAGTAACAAAGGAGAGGTTTTAATGATTGTAAAAAGAATAATTCCTTGTCTTGACCTGAAAGAAGGTCAAGTGGTTAAAGGCGTACAATTTGTTGATATAAAAAACGCAGGGGACCCCGTTGAATTAGCGATTGCCTACGAACAAGCGGAAGCAGATGAGTTGGTTCTTCTGGATATACAAGGGAAAAAGGAAGAAAGGCAATCCCTTTTGGAATTGATCAAAGATATCAGGGTAAAAATTAAAATTCCTTTGATTTTTGGGGGAGGGGTTCAAAGCATAAGGGATATAAACGAAATACTTCAAGCGGGTGCAGATAAGGTCTCCATCAATTCTGCAGCAATTACAAATCCCCGGTTAATCAAGGAGGCTTCCCAAAACTTCGGCAGTGAGAAAATCATTATTGCCATTGACGCCAGAAGTGTCGGCGAAGGCTTATGGAGGGTTTATACTAAAGGCGGCAAAGAAGACGCAGGTTTGGATGTAATTGAATGGGCAAAAAAAGTTGCGGGGCTGGGAGCGGGGGAAATTCTTTTAACCAGTATTGATCGGGATGGAACTAAGGAGGGTTATGATTTAGCATTAATAAGCAAAGTGAGGAAAGCCGGCGGAATACCGGTCATTGCTTCAGGTGGTGCAGGCAATATGGAGCATTTGCTTGAAGGGGTTACCATTGGCCAAGCCGATGGGGTGCTGGCTGCATCAATTTTTCATTTCGGTATTGTTAACATTAAAGAAGTAAAGGCTCTTTTCCGTGAAAGGGGGATTGAAATAAAATGATGTTTAATGAATTAAAAAGTGATTTCATTGAGCAATTGCAATTTGATCAATCAGGCCTAATACCGGCTATTGTGCAGGAGGTAAATTCCGGAAAGGTTTTAATGCTGGCTTATCAAAATAGAGAGGCACTTTTAAAAACCCTGGAAACCGGTGATACCTGGTTTTACAGCCGCAGCAGGCAGGAGCTTTGGCATAAGGGTGCTACCTCCGGTCATTATCAACGAGTACATAATATTTATTACGATTGCGATGGGGATGCCATTTTAATTGTGG
This sequence comes from uncultured Moorellales bacterium, assembly GCA_964500905.1. Taxonomy (GTDB): domain Bacteria; phylum Bacillota; class DULZ01; order DULZ01; family DULZ01; genus JBBAFB01. Next base: position 972 of record CAZCQT010000041.1, on the reverse strand, counting down.
TAAAACAAATAGGAGTTGCTTGTCATGAGGGCTATTACAGTTGTTTTCATCATCAAATTACAACTGCGGGTGTGTTCGCGAATCGGGAGGCTCCATTTGTATCCGACTCCCAGCAGTTGGGATTAATTTTAGGAGAACTGTCCGAAATAATTGAAGAGCGAAAAGAAAATTTACCGGGAGGTTCTTATACTACCTACCTGTTTGAAAAAGGTCTTGATAAAATATTAAAGAAAGTGGGGGAGGAGACAGCAGAAATTATTATTGCTGCTAAAAACCCTGATGAAAGTGAATTAATTTATGAGACAGCCGATTTTTTATATCACCTGCTGGTGTTGTTAAAGGAAAAGGATATCTCTCTTGAGAAAATAGCCGCAGAGCTAACAAAGCGACGTAAATAAAAGGTGTAACAGGGAAGGCTTTAATGCATCTTTGAGGTTTTGGTAATATTTTTTCAGATGACAGACATAAAATAAGCATAAGAACGCAGAAGGAGTGGAAGCGGTGGAAAAAATACATGTAATGGTTTTATATGGAGGACGTTCAGGTGAATACGAGATTTCGTTACAATCAGCGGCTTCAGTAATTCTTGCCCTAGATAAAACAAAGTATGAAGTTTTGCCCATTGGTATAACCAAAGAAGGACGCTGGTTTGCGGGCACGACTCCGTCCGAAGTAATTAATTTTGGATTTAGAGGTAATTTAGTTCCGGTTTGCTTGCCGGCTGACCCCACTTATAATGGTCTGGTTGCTTTGGAGCAAACAAAAGAAAGCAAGGCATTAGATCTTAATAGAAAAATTGATGTAGTTTTCCCCGTCCTTCACGGACCGTTTGGTGAGGATGGTACAGTCCAAGGGTTACTGGAGTTAGCCGGTATTCCTTATGTCGGTGGAAGGGTTTTAGGCTCTTCTTTGGGGATGGATAAAGTTTTAATGAAAACTGTCTTCGCACAATGGGGTTTTCCCCAGGCTAAG
>CAZCQT010000040.1:0-10275 GCA_964500905.1 uncultured Moorellales bacterium | reverse complement strand
TGGAAGGATTAGCCTTAAACCTCATTGACAGTTCTGTTTTGATTTGTCCAATCTTAAACGCCAGAAAAAGTGAAGTGTATACAGCCTTGTATAAAACTAGTGCCAATAATGAACTGGAGGAGCTCTTAACTAAAAAAGCATTAGCTCCGGCGGAACTGGTGGAGATGTTAAGAGCGTTTTCGGAAAAGATCGTATTTTTAGGGGACGCTGTTCCCGTCTTTGGTGATTTTCTGTTAACGAGTTTGGGGCAAAAAGGTAGCCTGGCATCGCCGTTACTATCAATGCCCAGAGCTGCCAATCTAGGCTGGCTGGCCTTAAAAAAATATAAAAGAGGAGAAACAGAGGATTTGGCGGCAGCCAAACCATTTTATATTCGATCTTCGGAGGCTGAAGTTAAATGGAAACAAAAGAAAGCTTAACAGAGTGCCATAAAAAAAACTTAAAAATAACCCCTATGAAGAAAAACCACTTATCTCAAGTCCTTCAAATCGAACAGGTTTCCTTTCCCACTCCTTGGTCCAAGGAGACCTATTTAAATGAAATTAAGTACAACCAGTTAGCTCATTACTATGTCTGCTTGGTGGGAAATAAGGTAATCGGCTATGCCGGTATGTGGTTGATTATTGATGAGGCACATATTACTACCATTGCAGTAAAGCCATCCTTTCGGGGCAAGCAATTTGGCAAAATGCTTTTGGCTGAACTTTTGGCCAGAGCAATGATCCTGGGGGCAGACAAGGCTACCTTGGAAGTTAGACCCTCCAATCAAGCTGCACAAAGCTTGTATAAAGAAATGGGTTTTGTTCCCGCCGGGTTAAGAAAGGAATACTATTCCGATACCAAAGAAGATGCCATAATTATGTGGAAGAGCCTGCAAAATTATGATGATTTTTAAAGGCTGCGGTCAAGATTTTTCACTGGAAGGAGATAATAATGTCTAAAAGAAATTTAATTTTAGCAATTGAGACCAGTTGCGACGATACTTCCGCCGCAGTTTTGGAAAACGGTAAAATAATATTATCAAACATCATTTATTCCCAAATTGCTACTCATCGTCCTTTTGGCGGAGTTGTTCCTGAAATTGCCTCCCGTCAGCATTTAGAACAAATAATTCCCGTAATTGATGCTGCTTTAGACGAAGCAGCTATTACTTTGCAGGATTTAACCGGCATAGGGGTTACCTATGGGCCGGGCTTGGTGGGAGCCTTACTGGTAGGTGTGGCACAAGCGAAAGCCTTGGCCTATGCATTGAAAATACCTTTAATAGGGGTTCATCATCTTGTGGGACATATTTACGCCAATTTAATAGAGCATCCGGATTTGGAATTGCCTGCTTTGTGTTTGGTTGTTTCAGGCGGGCATACAAGCTTAGTCTTGTGGGAATCCCACCAAAAAATTAAACTGCTGGGAGCCACCTTGGATGATGCCGCGGGAGAAGCTTTTGATAAAATAGCAAGGGAATTAGGTTTGGGGTATCCCGGGGGACCGGCAATAGAAAAAATGGCCAAGCTGGGCAATCCAAATGCCTTTGCCTTCCCAAGAGCTTGGCTGGACAAGGGCAGCTTAGATTTTAGCTTTAGCGGTTTGAAATCTGCAGTTTTAAATTATTTGCATAATACGAAACAAAGAGGAAGGGAAATCCCCATCGCGGATATAAGTGCCAGCTTTCAAGAGGCAATCATAGAAGTTTTGGTAGAAAAAACAACCTTGGCTTCACAAATGTATGACTTAAAAACTATAGTTTTAGCCGGCGGGGTTGCGGCTAATCAGAGACTAAGAGAAAGTTTAGCTCAGAAAACAGCCGCTATTGATGTGCAGGTTTTGTGGCCAAGTCTTGTTTATTGTACTGATAATGCTGCCATGATAGCTATGGCTGCCTATTATCGACAATTAGAGGGCGATTTTGCGGATTTGACACTAAATGCGATTCCTTATCTGCCCTTGGAAGCAGTTTTCAAAAAATAGGTAAAATTTTATTTTTAAAAACAGAGCTTTTTTACTTAGTTATCCACAGAACGGGTGTTTTGTGGATGCTTTTTCTGTGGATAATGTGGGTAAGTTAGACGAAAACCGATAAAATGAACTTTGTCCCTTGTGGAAAGTAGGGTTAGCTGAAAATGGTTTTTTAGACAAAGTCTTACAAAACATCGGAAATATTGCAAAAGAGAACAGAATATTCCTTTCAATTTAGGCAGGAAACAGCGGCTTTTTGTCTAATTAAATGAGGGTAGTATTTTTGTTGCTTCAGATTAAGCTTAGCCTGTATTTTTAGATCAAAATATTGTATAGTAGGTTTGAAGCAATTATTTATGTTATATTTTTAAAACGCAATAAATTAGTTTTTTGACTTGTTGTGTCAATAACGGAGGAGGGCAACGGGATGTGTGAATGTTGTAGCGGTCATGAAACTCATGAACCCACGGAAAAGGATTTGCAATTAATGGAGGTTCTTTCAAAGTATCATGGTCAGGAAGGAGCATTAATTCCTGTTTTACAGGCGGCTCAAGATATTTATGGTTACTTGCCTAGGGAAGTTTTGGAATGCATAGGAAAAGAGCTGAAAATACCTATCAGTCAAATATATGGAGTGGTTACCTTTTATGCTCAGTTTAACCTTTCCCCCAGAGGACGGCATATTATTAGGGTTTGTCAGGGAACAGCCTGCTATGTCAGAGGGGCTAAAGCAATTTTTGATGAAATTAAAGATAACTTAGGTGTTGGGGACGGAGAAACTACTGAAGACTTGAGATTTACTTTAGAATCCGTCGCTTGTATAGGTGCATGCAGTCTCGCCCCGGTAATCACTATTGATGAAGACACTCACGGGCGTTTGACAAAGAACAGTATAGCCAAAATATTGGCTCAATATAGTTAGGGGTGGGGCAGATGAGGAGAATTCTACTTTGTAATGATACAGGCTGCAAATTATCCGGTGCAAAAAATATAACCGCAAAATTGGCAGATGAAATAAAAAAACAAGGTGTGGATCAAGAGTATCAAATAGTTAATACTGGTTGTCATGGCTTTTGCGAGCAGGGCCCCATTGTGGTAATTGAACCGGAGGACACATTTTATTGTAAGGTTAAAGAAAAAGATGTGGAAGAAATAGTAGCAAAGCATTTAGTAAATAACGAAATAGTTGAAAGATTGTTATTTGAGGATCCGCTTACAAAAACAAAAATCGAAAAATATCAGGACATTATTTTTTATGCAAAACAGAAAAAGATCGTTTTACAAAGGTGCGGCCTGATTAATCCTTTAAATATCGAGGAATATATACAATATGAAGGCTACAAAGGCCTGGAAAAGGCTTTAACCATGTCTCCGGTGGAAGTTATCAATGAAATTAAAGCCGCCGGCCTCAGGGGCAGGGGAGGAGCGGGTTTTTCTACCGGACTTAAATGGGAGTTTGCTCACAAGGCTGTAGGAGATAAGAAATATATTGTCTGTAATGCAGACGAAGGCGATCCGGGAGCTTTCATGGATCGGGGTATTCTTGAGGGGGATCCGCATTCTTTGATAGAAGGAATGTTAATTGCAGCTTATGCCATCGGCTCAGATGAAGGCTATATTTATGTAAGGGCTGAATACCCATCCGCCATTAGAACTTTAAAAACTGCTATGGAACAGGCCACAGCCAAAGGTTTCTTGGGCAATAAAATTTTGGGAACAACCTTCAATTTTCATTTAAAAATAAAAGAAGGTGCCGGTGCTTTTGTTTGCGGTGAGGAAACAGCCCTATTGGCCTCCATCGAGGGCAAAAGGGGCATGCCCAGGGTTCGCCCGCCTTTCCCCGCCCAAAAAGGCCTGTGGGGTAAGCCTACTAACATTAATAATGTGGAAACCTTCGCTAATGTAGCCAATATAATCAGAAATGGTGCTCAATGGTACAGCTCTATCGGGACAGAGAAAAGTAAGGGTACTAAAATCTTTGCCCTATCAGGCAAGGTGAAAAACACCGGCCTAGTTGAAGTGCCCATGGGCATTACCCTAAGGGAAGTTATTTTTGATATTGGCGGCGGAATTCAAGGGGGCAAGGAATTTAAAGCAGTGCAAATAGGCGGTCCCTCCGGAGGCTGTTTAACGGCAGAGCACTTAGATTTACCAATTGACTACGATTCCTTATTGCAGGTAGGTGCAATGATGGGTTCCGGTGGTTTGGTTGTGATGGATCAAGATACTTGTATGGTCGATGTGGCCAGGTTTTTCCTTAACTTTACCCAATCTGAATCCTGTGGCAAATGCACACCCTGCAGAGAAGGTACTAAAAGAATGTTGGAGATTTTGACCAGAATAACCGAGGGTGAAGGAACAGAGGAAGATATAGAAAAACTTGAAACCCTGGGTAAATCTATTAAGGTAGCCTCTTTATGCGGTTTGGGCCAAACGGCACCCAACCCGGTTCTATCAACATTAAAATATTTCAGACATGAATATGAAGCTCATATAAAAGACAAGCGTTGCCCAGCGGCCGCTTGTAAAGAGTTAATTACCTACACTATAGATCCAATTAATTGTAATGGTTGCACTCTATGTGCCAGAAAATGCCCGGCAGATGCCATAACCGGAAAACCTAAAGAAATTCATGTTATTGATCAGTATAAATGTACAAAATGTAATTCCTGTTACGAAGTTTGCCGCTTTGATGCGGTGATTAAAAGCTAAAATTAAGCAACTTATTATTCATACTACGATAAATATTCCGTGGGGGCGGGGCTTGCTCCGCCCCTGGCTTTAACACCGACACGGCTTCTCACACAGATTCCATTACGGGGGTAACTCCCAATAATTTCGCCTTGAACAGGTGATTGATTAATTCATAACCAGCTCTTTGATCGCTGTCAAATTTTCCAGACCTGCTTCCCTACCTTTCTGAATGAACCCCGGTATTTTAGTAAAATCAAACAGGCTGGCACCGCCTACCTTGGGTCTTATTACCAAGTTGGCATAGCTGTGGGTCAATAAATCTGATACTCTTTGCCCCATAATATCATGGCTTTGCAATAGAATTTCTATGATATTTTTTGGAGGCTTGCTTTTTTCTACGCCAAATTCAAGGTCAATTGCAATAATTTTTTTTGCACCCAAAAAGTTTAACACATCCACCGGCACATTATCTATCAGACCGCCATCTGCCAGAAGCCTACCTTTTATCTCTTTTGGAGTAAATATACCCGGAATGGCAGAACTGGCTCTTACCGCCTCAGCTACCAAAATCCCCGAAACATATACAACCCTTTTGGGCCAAGGCTTTTTTGGTATAGCCTTTTTGTGTGTAAATATTACCAGTTCCCCTGTTTGGAGATCCGTCGCTGTTATTGCTAAAGGGAGGGGGAGTTCTTCAAAGGTAATGGGCCCAATCCAATTTAAAATAAATTTTTCTATAAAATTAGCCTTTAGCAGGCCTTTGGGTAGAGGTATCCAACCGAGTGATTCTATTTTATATGGTTCCGCTAACATGGGAAGGATTGTTTCCTCAGTTTTATTAGGTATTTCTGCATATAATTGCAATAAGCTTTTTTCAATTTGTGTAGGCAACATTCCTGAAGCATATAGGCTACCCACAATGCTTCCCGCACTGGTACCTGCAATTAAGTTTGGAATTAACCCGTTTTCATGTAAAACCCCCAAAAGGCCAATATGGGCCGCCCCCCTAAGAGAGCCTCCACTTAAAGCCAAACCAAAGCTCATTTGCATCACCTCCTTAAACTATTCTATGCAAAGGCACAGGAAAGTTTAAGTTCTCAAGGAGCTTTTCGCCTCAAAAAGGACGGCTTTGGTTTTGTGAAATTAAAAATAATCAATTAATATTTTAGGTCTAAATACCTAAGATTTCACTCTTTACTAGGGTGAAAATGGGGTGTTTTACGGCGAAAACAGGTGGAAAATCACTGAAAAGTGAATGTGCTTTCTATCATTTTCAGACTATTCAAAAATTTCCCTTGTACGCTACCTATATTTATGCTAATATAATTCATATTAAATTTAGCAGATTTGATACGAATTCAGGCTGTTAAAAGCCATAAAAGGAGTGTTATGAATTATGAAGACCTAAATTTGCCAACTTGTTGGAATTTTAAAAAGCAGGGAAAAGGCGCGTGACAAAGGAATAGATGTTAGTCTTTGGGTAGGATTGAATGTGAAAAACATGTTAGCAAACAATTTGTGTGAAGGAGGGCTTGCATTTGAGATTAAAAAGGAGAGACTTTTTTAAGTTAACGGGTGCAACAGGTGCGGGTTTAATTTTGGCGGATATGGGCTTCAACATTTCTAAAGTGGAGGCCTCCGCTGCTCAATTTAAATTGGACGGGGCCAAAGAATATACCTCAGTTTGTACCTTTTGTTCCTGTGGTTGTGGGATGATTTGTCACGAAAGAAACGGCAGACTAATTAATTTGGAAGGTGATCCTGATCATATCATTAATGAGGGTTCCCTATGCAGTAAAGGAGCCGCTATGGCTGCTTTGCCAAACTCGGATCAAAGGGTGGTAAGGCCTCTTTATAGGGCACCTAAAAGTGAGAATTGGGAAACTATTACTTGGGATGATGCTATAGAAAAAATAGCTAAAAGAATTGTTAATATTCGGAATAATCACTGGATTCAAGATGAAATAATTAATGGAAAGGCATACAGGGTAAATCGTACGGATGTTTTAAGCTTTATGGGGGGAGCCCAAAACACCAATGAAGAGTGTTATTTATTTACTAAGGCAGCACGGCTATTTGGTATTTCCCACTTAGAGCATCAGGCCCGTCTCTGACACAGCCCCACAGTTCCTAGTTTAGGAGCTTCCTTCGGGCGCGGTGCAATGACAAATCATTGGTTAGATTTAAAAAATGCCAAAGTGATTTTAATTGAAGGCAGCAACGCTGCTGAAAATCATCCTATGTCTATAAAATGGATTATGAAGGCCAAGGAAAAGGGAGCTGTAGTAATTCATGTGGATCCACGTTATACCAGAACATCCAAAATTGCAGATATTTATGCTCAGATTCGTCCTGGTACAGATATTTCATTCTTGAATGGGATTATCAATTATATTCTGGAGAACAAATTGTATGATGAAGAATTTATTCTTGATCACACCAATGCACAACTGTTAATTAAGGATGAATTTGGTTTTGATGATGGGTTATTTAAGGGTTATAACAAAGCTGAGTTCAAGTATGATAACAGCTCCTGGGGTTATATTTTAGACGAGAGTGGTTACCCGATTAAAGGTGACAGTTTGGATGATCCAAGAACGGTTTTTAGTCGTCTGAAAGAATTCTATAAAAGATATGATTTAAAAACCGCCTCTAACATTACAGGTATTCCTGAAGAGACGATTAAACTAATTGCAGACACCTATACAAAAAATCGCCCGGGAACTATTATGTATGCCCTTGGAATGACGCAGCATACCGTAGGGGTTCAAAATATTCGCTGCTTCGGTATTTTGCAGCTCTTGCTGGGCAATATGGGGAAACCTGGAACCGGGGTTAATGCCCTAAGAGGAGAGCCCAATGTGCAGGGTGCAACGGACATGGCTGTTCTTTATCACATCCTGCCCGGTTACTTAAATGCACCTAATCACGATGATGACAGTATAGAAACCTGGACCACAAAATCAGGTACCTTCCGCCGGACATTTATGGTTAATTTGCTGAAATCGTGGTTTGGTGATAATGCTAATTTGGAAAATGATTTTGGTTTCAATTGGATCCCCAAGAAAAACGGTGGGGCTAACTACTCTATTTTCAGAATTTTTGAATCTGCACTAGAAGAAAAAATGAAAATGCTCTATGTAATGGGTCAAAATCCTGCCATGACCAGCCCTAACTTAAATCTAGTTAATGCTGCTCTGGGTAAGCTGGAAACCTTAGTTGTAGCGGAACTTTTTATGACTGAAACCGCTGCTTTTTGGGAAAGACCGGGGGTAGATCCAGTGACCATTGATACGGAGGTTTTCTTTTTACCTGCAAAATCTTTTTTAGAAAAGGAAGGCACTATCAGTAATTCCGGCAGAATGGCTCAATGGAGGTATACTTCGTTGGATACTCTGGGTGATACTAAAACAGATTTGGAAATAATAGACTTGTTGTTCAGAAAAGTTAGGGAGTTGGTAGCAAATTCTAAGGATGAAAAGGATACTCCAATCCTAAAGGCTAATTGGAGCTATTCCCAGGATAAGCACTTCTACGAGCAGGTATTAAAAGAAATTAACGGGTATGATGTCCAGACTGGAAAACCGGTTGGAGGAATTGGAGAGCTTAAAGCAGATGGGTCTACATCGTCAGGTAACTGGGTTTATGCTGGGGTATTTGCTAACAATGTTAACCTTTCCAAGCGAAATGATGGGCAGAATGACCCCGGCGGCCTAGGTATTTACCCAGGCTTTAGGTGGACCTGGCCGGGCAATATTCACGTGCTCTATAACAGGGCTTCTTGTGATAAAAATGGCCGACCGTATGATGAAAAAAATAAAATAATTTGGTGGGATGAAACTCAAGGAAAATGGACTGGCTATGATGGACCGGATGTTCCCAATGCTGCTCATGGACCAGCCACACCCAATGGTTTAAGGGCCTTTCGCATGACCGGTGAAGGTCTGGGGCGTTTATTTGCGGCTCCCTATAAGGATCCCTTGCCAGACTCTCATTTGCCAAGAGATGCTTCCACAGCATTAGTTGATGGACCCTTACCGGAGTTTTACGAGCCGGTGGAAAGCCCCACAGAAAATATACTACACCCAAAAGTGGCCATTAATCCCTGCTTGAAGTATCCCAGAGTTAAAGGTCTGCAAGAGATTGGAACGAAGGAGCGTTATCCCTACGTTTTATTCACCTCTGGTATTTCTGAGCACTGGTGCGGTGGGGCGTTGACACGAAATATCCCTTGGTTAAATGAATTGGTGAAGGAAACCTATGTTGAACTCCCTCAAAGCCTGGCAACAAAATATGATATTAAAAACGGTGATCAAGTAAAGATTTGGTCAGCAAGAGGAGAAGTAATTGTCAAAGCAATGCTGACAAATCGTGTAAAACCTTTAATGATTAATGGGGAAGAGGTGGAAACTGTTTGGATGCCCTATAGCTGGGGCTTTAAGGGTCTTAGTCAAGCGGCTAGCACCAACCTAGTGACCATTGATGCTGGTGATCCTAATACTTGGATACAAGAAACAAAAGCATGTCTAGTAAATTTGGCAAAAATATAGAAATCCATGATTTGAGGTGAATATGATGGGGAAGAAACAGGCGGCTATTGCAGAATGGATTGTTAATCACCCGTATCTGGATGAGGTTGCTAGATTACAGGGATTGGTTTTAACTGTGCTAGAGCAATATCCCATAGGAAAGCAAGATCTGACTGATATAGCAAAAGATCAAAGTAAGATCAAAGAAAAATATCAAAATAAACAGGTCGTATTGAGGGATAACCTGTTTACCGATACTTTTTATCAATTTAATGGTGAAATACTGGGTGACTTGGTAGCTTATTTTCTGGAGGCTGATCTGCCGAAGGCCTTTCAAAAGGAAAATAAGATTCTGGATGAGTATTTAAAAATAAAACCAAGTGCAGCCGCTGATTTAGTTAGAGCCGTCCTTGATGGGCAAAACGGTTCTTTGACAGTGAAGGAAACATTGTTAGATCTTGGGTTAGTTAATTATTTTCTTTGGAATATACTAGCCGGAACATTAGGCCCGCTGAGGCTATATTTACAAGCTTTGGAGAAAGAGATTGATTGGAACGAGTCCTATTGTCCTCTTTGCGGGGAATTACCTGCGATGGCTCAATTGGTTCACACAGAAAAAGGAAGAGAACGGGAGTTAAGCTGTGGTTTATGCCAGACTAAATGGAAATATAAAAGGATTGGTTGTCCTTACTGCGGAAACGAGGAGCAAGCAAGCCTTAGCATTATTGAGTTGGTAGATTATCCTGCTTTTCGCTTGGATACTTGCGATCAGTGCAAAGGATATCTTAAAACCCATTTGGGCGAAGGTAATGAGGAAATAACATTAAATGATTGGTCTTCCTTGCATTTGGATGTAATAGCCAAGAACAAGGGTTTTCAGCGACAAGATTATCAATTATTTAAAATATAAAGGATGTTAATAGGTTGGTTAGTTGAGATATGCTACCGCAATTTTTATCAGAGTGAAGGAATAAGAAAATTCAAGGGCTTAAAAGTTTACTCAAGACGGTTAAAATGTTGTCTGAATACTACAAATTGACTGTTTGATGTGTAAGGTAAAATTGGAAGGAGGAGAAAGATGGAAGTATCTATGCTTCAT